>JAJDBS010000250.1 GCA_029261235.1 Nitrospirales bacterium | reverse complement strand
TTGAATGGATTGTTGTAAATCTCGAAGTTTCTCAGGTTCGATCGCATCGTTGGGATAGACGATGATTTGAATATTGTGTTGAACCTGTCCAATCAGATTGTGCACATTATGATAAAGCAGGAGAAACGTCCCAAAGCTCGTTAGCGTGAAGGCCGTTGTGACGATGCCGATCATGGTACTGGCTTGGTGAGTCCGGAGGCTCATATACGCTTCTCGGAGAAAATACCATAGACGCTTCACGCATAGGCTCCTTGATCGGAGAGAAGATGACCTGAGTCAAGTCGCAACACTCGTCCATTTAATTGTTCGACGACTTGTCGATTATGTGTGGCCATCAGCACTGTGGTGCCACGCGCATTGATTTTTTTGAATAATTCTGCGATTTCTGTCGTGAGTTGAGGGTCTAAGTTCCCAGTTGGTTCATCAGCTAACAAGATGATGGGACTATTCACGATGGCTCTGGCGATACAGACACGTTGCTGTTCCCCAGCTGAGAGCACTGAGGCATGGGTCGTCTGTTTATGTTCCATCCCGACGGCACGTAACGCTTCAATCACTTTTCGCTTAGATTCAAACGAAGACAAGCCTCGAATGATCAGTGGGAGAGCGACATTTTCAAAGACGCTTCGTTGAGGCAGCAATTTAAAGTCCTGCAGGACAAAGCCCATCGTGCGGCGGTGATACGGGACGTCAGCTCGACGAAGTCTGGCAATATTGCGATTTTGTACAAGAATTTGCCCATCATCGGGGTGATCTGAGCCAAAGATCAATTTGAGTAACGTCGTCTTACCCGCTCCACTCGACCCGGTGAGTAAGACGCATTCGCCTTTTTCGATTCGAAGGGAGATGTCGGAAAGCGCGAGGCATCCTTCAAAATATTTCGTGACATGAAATAACTGAATCATTTGGTTCCGCAACTCGTGAAAGGTAATTGAGTCATCGGCTTACTTCGAAGGCTAGTGAAAACACGTAGCCGGTGACCAATCAGGCCAGACTTGTGGGCTGATGCTGAACCACGTTCTAGTAATTTACCATTGCCTGGCGGAACTGGATACCTCAAATGCCTGTTCGATGTGAGTTAATTGAGGCGAATCGTCATGGCTGCCATCGACGAGGATGGCGTCAAATCGACAATGTTGGTTGGTTAACTCGTGCTGAGAAAGATAGCAGGCGGCCAATTTGATGATCTGCTGTTTTTTCCGAGAGGTGATGGCGTAAGCCGCACCTCCGAAATGCTGGTCTCGGCGGGCTTTGACTTCAATGAAAACCAGAACGCCTTGGTCATCTGCGATGAGATCTAATTCTCCTCCGGCTACGCGAATATTTCTTCCTAGAATACGGTATCCTTTTTTTCGAAGCATCTGTTCAGCCATGTCCTCAGCTGCTTGGCCAAAGGTTTGTGATGTCGTGAACATGGATTCTTTCACCCATTGAGGCAGGCCCGAACAGGGCGAAAACTTCGTCGATGTCCAGGACAGGGGCCAAATTGGCGCAATCGCTTCAGGTGTTCAGGGGTTGGATAGCCCTTATGCAGATCAAACTGATAGTCAGGATATTGTGCATGATATGTAGTCATAATTCGATCACGAGAGACCTTGGCGAGAATCGAGGCGGCAGCAATCGAGATTGAGAGTTGATCTCCTTTGATTACTGAACGTTGACGAACAGAGACTGTAGGCAAGAGGAGGGCATCAAGTAGGAGATAATCTGGTGGGGAGGCGATCTTGTTGAATGCTCGATACCCTGCTAAACGCGTGGCTTCTAATATATTGAACTCGTCAATTTCTTGTTCCGAGGCGGCTCCAACACCCCACGCCTGTGCTTGGGTCGTAATAGCGGTAAACAGTCTATTGCGTTGGTTTTCAGACAGGAGCTTGGAGTCATCCAGATGATCAAAGTATATGCGCCGAGGAAGGATAACGACGGCTGCGATCACTGGCCCGGCTAAAGGCCCGCGGCCAGCTTCATCCAGGCCGGCTATTCGTCGAAAGCCACATGCCCAAGCAGATGTCTCGAAAAAATCGGTTGGTCCCATACTGGTATCTAAGCAATGGGAGTGGCAGCGACTACGGTGTAAGATAGCCTTTTTTGCGTGGATACAGCGTTATTCTGACGTCTCAGGATTGCTGGTGTCTTCAGTGGCTGATTCCTCGACAGCTGCCGGAGTCGCAACTTTTTTGGCTTTGGGAGTTCTGGAGAAATCTCGCTCGGAAATTTTTGCCGCCTTGCCTTTTTTATCCCGAAGGTAAAATAGCTTGGCGCGACGTACTTTCCCTTTTCTGACGACGTCGATTCCGGCCAGGCTTGGAGAATGGACTGGAAATATTCGTTCAACGCCGGTTCCAAAGGATATTTTTCGGACGGTAAAGGTTTCAGCCTCTTTGCGGCCTGATCGAGCAATCACCAAACCTTCAAAGATCTGGATCCGTTCTTTCTCCTCTTCCTGAGTTTTTTTCTTACCAGAAGCCCGGGCTTCGACGACTCGGACTTTCACGCGGACGGTATCGCCAATTTCAAAAAACGGTACTGATTCTGTGGCATACGATTGTTCTAAGCGTTGTAACTGATTCATGCGGGAATTCCTCCTTCAAGGTCTCTGCGGATCGCATCCCGCCGAGGTATAGTCGTGTTCAATTTCTTCTAACAACTGATGATCTTCTGTATTGAGCGGATGATGATCCAATAAATCTGGACGTTTGAGCAAGGTCTGGCGTAGCGATTCTTTTCGTCGCCATCGACGAATGGCTTCATGGTTACCAGAAATTAACACGTCTGGGACTGTCTGGTCTCGAAGGTTAGCCGGGCGTGTGAAATGAGGATAGTCTAACAACGATTCGACAAACGATTCTTGTTCGGAAGAATGGGGATCCCCTAACACCCCTGGAATGTGTCGCATGGCAGCATCAATCATCGTCAGTGCAGGGAGTTCTCCGCCGGTCACCACATAATCGCCCAGAGAAATTTCTTCTACCGACAAATGGGTTCGCACTCGTTCATCAATGCCCTCATAGTGCCCGCAAATAAAGACCAGTGGTCGAGTTTCTCGGCTCAATTCCATGGACAATCCATGTGAAAATCGAATGCCTTGAGGCGAGGGCAGAAGAATTCGGATGTTGCCCAATGCTTGCTTGATGGCGTCAATTGCGAGAAAAATGGGTTCGGCTTTCATGACCATTCCGCCGCCTCCGCCATAGGGCGTATCGTCAGTGGAGCGATGTGGATCATCCGTGTAGTCGCGAAGATTGTGTGTGTGAATCGTCAGCAGGCCCTTTTCCTGGGCACGCTTCATGATGCTCTGGGAGCCGACCGCCTGAATCAACTCAGGGAATACGGTGAGAAGTTCACAATGCATGACGAATGTCCCACCACTCCTTTGACGCCACGTGTACACACTGATTGCCTAAATCGACCTTTGCAATGGCTTTGCGATTCATAGGGATGAGAAACTCGTCTTTCTGATTACGAACAACGAGCACCTGATGCTGAGGATATTCCATGATTTCTTCTACGTTGCCCATTTGCGTGCCATCAGGATCTTCAACGCGCAGTCCAATCAATTCAAATTGATAAAACGTATCAGGGTCTCGAGGAAGATCAGGATCCGAGGGAATTTGAATCCAGGCCCCACGAAAGTGAGCGGCCTCCTCAGGCGTTGAAAATGCTGTACATGTCATGAGGTAGCCAGCTGTCACGTCACGTATGTGGGTCACGGTCGTTTCCTTCGGAGTCGCAGTCTTATGCGGCAGCGTGAGATAGACGGTCTTTAAGCCATGAAAACGTCCTGGTACATCAGACATTGACTCCACTTTCACTTCACCCCGGACGCCAAAGGGCTTCAAAATCAGGCCAATGGTGACCAAAGAATCAGTATGAGGATGTGGACGACTCAGCACGGGCGTCAGCATGGTAAATAGATCTCACGCTTTGAACATCAAAGAAATGCAATGAACGAGTTATAGCCATCCTGAGCAATTTTTCAGGATTTTATGATCGCATTTGAGCGACTTTTAGGCTTTCGCGAGTTTTTTTGATTCGGCCAATGCTTTGTACACACCGGTTCTTCGTAATAAGGCCCGAACCGAATCTGTGGGTTGGGCGCCTTTTTGAAGCCAATCCAGCACGCGGTCTTCCTTGAAGGCCGCTTTATCAGTTTCCTTCAAGGGGTCATAGGTGCCGATGATTTCAAGAAACCGTCCATCTCTCTTCATATGTGAATCGGCCGCGACTACTCGATAAAATGGCCGCTTATGCCGACCCATTCGTGTTAAACGTAAATGAACTGCCACTGGCATTCTCCTCTAGTAAAAAATGAACCCATAAAAAGCTAAGGGCATTGATCGCTTACCGGGCATTGATCGCTCGGATCAGCTTCCCTCGTTTTTTCTTTTTCTTCCCGATGCCTAACTGCCCACCAACTAATGATTTCATCATGCGGCGAGCATCCAAAAACTGTTTGATCAGTCGATTAATTTCCGGAACAGACGTCCCACTCCCTTTGGCAATTCGTTTTTTGCGATCACCATTGAGCAGCGTGTGATCCCGACGCTCTTTGGGCGTCATGGAATCGATCATGGCCACGACCCGCTTCATTTCTTTTTCAGGAACGGCGGCATTGCTGCCACCAGCGGCGCCCATCATATTTTTGATTTTTTGACCGCCAGGCAGCATGTCAATAATCTGGTCTAACGAGCCCAGTTTATTCACCTGCTGAATTTGATCTCGAAAATCCTCCAACGTCAGGGTATTACTGGAAACCTTTTTTTGCAATGCCTGCGCTTGTTCTTGCGAGAAATTCTCTTGGGCTTTCTCGATCAAGGTCAGCACATCACCCATGCCAAGAATACGGGAAGCCATGCGGTCTGGGAAAAAGGGCTCTAACGCATCCAGTTTTTCCCCAACACCTAAGAATTTAATCGGCTTTCCCGTTGCAGCCCGAACGGATAAGACCGCCCCACCGCGGGCATCACCCTCAACCTTCGTCAGGATAAGCCCCGTGATCCCGAGGGTTTCATTAAAACGTTCAGCGACGGAGACGGCTTCCTGCCCGGTCATGGAATCCGCGACCAACAGAATTTCTTGTGGTTGGACACCCGTTTTGATATCCACCAACTCCTGCATTAATTCTTCATCAATATGCAGTCGCCCACCGGTATCGAGGAGTACCACATCGTATCCGTGCTCACGGGCACGGGTGACGCCATCTTTACAGGTTTGCACGGCGTGTGCGCCGGGTTGGCCTTCATTGGTGCCACGGTGGACCAGCACATCCAAATCAGTCCCAAGTGAGGCTAATTGTTCGCCAGCAGCAGGCCGCCGAGGGTCAGCGGCCACAAGCAACACACGTTTTCCGTCAGACTTGAAATAATTGGCGAGTTTCCCAGTGGTGGTGGTCTTTCCAGACCCTTGAAGCCCCACCATCATAATGACCGTAGGTGGCTGGGAAGACAGATGCAGAGCACTTTGTTCATGCCCTAAGAGGTCTCGTAGTTCCTCCCAGACGACCTTCACCACCTGATTCGCCGGCGTCAGGCTTTTCAGAACTTCCTGCCCGACCGCTTTTATGCGAACCTTCTCTATAAAGTCTTTGACGATCTTAAAGTTGACGTCGGCTTCCAGCAGCGCCAACCGCACCTCTTTCAAGGCATCGGTAATATTCTGTTCAGTTAACACGGCTTGGCCGCGTAACTGTTTGAAAACGCTCTCGATTTTTTCAGTTAATGTTGCAAACACTGAAGACGATCCTCTAGTGACGAAGCTATTCTAAGCAAACTCAAGACAGTAGAGAAGGGTCGGACCCACTGTCAAGTAAAGAGACGTTGAGGTTAAGGCGTAGAAAGGCAATTATAGGGGAGAACCGTGAGGGGCCTCAAAATTCAGGGGGCAAGCCAGATTGGAGCGTAACAGGTTGAAATTTATCAAGTAACGGGGCGGCATATTCATCACCTGGAACGCCTTTGGCGCCACGGCCGTCCGGTTTGGCCCGATCTGTTTGGTTCACCACGACAGACTGATTCTTGACATCCCAGCTCAATCGAGCCGTTTTCACGGCAAAGGCAAAATAGCGGTGCCCTGTGACTTGCAGTTCAGTTGAGGAGACCTTTTGATAGGCTACACCCACTTCCCCGCTCACGGGAAGCGGCTTCATCGTGGCGATTGTTAGAGAGGGTGCCACATCTTGTCCTTGATCACTCAGCACGTGAATAGTTTTGGCGCGAAATACTTCGTAGGCCAAATAGGGGGTGCGGCCTTGTTGGATCCATTGTCGTACCTTACGTTCAAAGGGCTCGGCTTCCTCATGCTTCAAAAAGTCTTCAAAACTGGGCACGGACATTTTACGCACTTTCATGTCGGGTATTTGCACCTTCACCTTCCCAGCTAAGCCTAATTGAAAATCAGGGCCAAGCTGAAAGACGCCAGTTAAAAATTTTAAGGCCAATGTCCCAGAAAGATTTGTTTGCCCAGTAAATTCAGGAAGTTTAGCATGAATGTCTGGCTGAGCTGATCCGCCAAAGGTGGGGTAGTTGTGTGAGGAATCAACCGCATCATCGACATAGTCTAAAAATGAATCAAGGACAAACCCAGTATTTCTGTCCATCAAAATAATCGTGCCTGGCTGAACATCGGTGCGGAGAACGGACAGCCTGGTGAGTCCCATTTGTTCAAAATAAGAATTCACTAAAGCCTCGGGGTCACACCCCATGACAGTCAAGGAGAGCCAAAGCAGCAGCAAACATTGACACCATTGTGTCAAAGATGAATAGGCCTTTTTCAAATGAACGTGACGATGAACAGACATAGAGGTTCCTTCTTATTTTGGTTTGGCCGGAGAATTTGTCAAGCTGGATTGTGCAGCAATAGACGACCGAGCTTCATGCAGCTTGCCAACCACCGTGTCTTCGTCAAAGGGTTGGCCGCTGGTTTTCAAAAACTCTTGGTAATTAGAAAACACCGTGGCAACATTCGGATGGTCGGGGCCAAGACGACTCATGAGAATCCAAAAGCTGCGCTGGTAGAGGGGCTCGGCGTCGGCGTACTTCCCTTGGGCCTGAAAGAGTCCCGCCAGGTTGTTGAGGGCCGTCGCGACGTTGGGATGGTTGGTTCCAAGAGCCGATTCAAAAATTTTCACGACGCGGAGATAGAGGGGCTCGGCGTCGGCGTACTTCCCTTGGGCCTGAAAGAGTCCCGCCAGGTTGTTGAGGCGAAGGCCAATTTTTGGATGGTTTGGACCCAAGGTGGTTTCCCCAATCCGGAGGGCCGGAGGTAGAGGGGCTCGGCGTCGGCGTACTTCCCTTGGGTTTTGTATAAGAGGGCCAGGTTGTTGAGGCTGACGGCAAGTACGGGGTCGTCAGGGGCTAAGCGTTGTTCTCGTTGCTCTGCAGCTTGTTTCAAATACGGTTCGGCTTCCGGATAGTTCCCTGCACGAATTCCTGCAATGCCTATTTCATTGATGAGTTCCAGATCATTTGGTGGACGTAAGTTGGCTGCTTGGAGATACCAGGAAAAGGCCTCGGTGAATTTGCCATCGTATGATTCCATACGCGCACGGGCGAGATAGAGGTCATGCCGCTTGGTTTGTTCGGTTTGTTCTCGATCGCGTGATTGTTGGTCGGCTTTGGCAAAGAGCGCACGTGCATTTTCAAGTTGGCCCTTGGCCGTGGCTTGAATGGCTTGGGTATAAAAATCTTGAGGGTCGGGGTCTAATCCTTCGGCGAGGGCTTGAGCTTCTTTTGGCAGCTCCGGTTTGTCCTTGGGATTGGTTCCCAGGGTTTGTAGATGGGCCGCGAGTATGGCATTCATTTCTTTGGTGGTGAGATTTTGTCGGTAGCTACTATGCCAGACGCGTACCTGTTCTCGTTGATACGACAGAAATCCTTCCGGTGAGTTATTGAGGAGGGTCGGTTCCATGAGTTGGGCAACTTTTTTCTCGTGTGCCCATGTTTTTAATTGGTTTTTCGTATGGATATAGAGTTCGCCGTAGCGCAGCATCCCGTCTCCATCCGAATCGGCTGTTCCCCAACGTGGTCCCATAGCTTGCAGAAGTGCGTAGGTAAAGGCGCTCATTTTGGGTAGCGTAGGGTCGGTGAGGGGAAAGGACTCTTGTCTTGTCGCGCTGGATGAGAAGATGGTGAGGCGTTTGCCGAGGTCATGTAAGTTCAGGGTTTGGGAGAGCATTCCGCTCCCGCTATAGCATGTATCCAGAATAATGGTGAGTTCTCCTGTAAAGCCTAGCCCTTTTTCTTTGGTTCGAGTTTGGATGACGAGTTGAGAGAGCGCCACTCCTTGCCCTGTGGCCACTTCATCTTGCCCGTAGGTTTGTAGCCATAAATCTTTTGCCCCCACCTTGCCATGGCCGGTGAAATAGAGGAGGACGAGATCTTTGTCTTTTTTACGATGGCTCGTTTTAAGGGTTTTGATGATGGCGCTTCTGGTGGCAGCGGTTCCCGAGAGAATGGGGCGGTCTGGGTCGAGGGGTTGGTACCCCTGGGCCGTGAGGGCCGTGACGATTGCCTGGGCATCCACTAGTGTGAAGGGTAGCGTTGTGTTCGGCAGCCCGGTATCGTTGACGGCCACGACCAGAAAGTATTTTTGGCGTTTTTGCCAATGTTGATAGGGTCCATCGGCGGATTTTGGGGGCAGAGTGCCTAATTTACTGAGGGGTTCTGGAGGCGTTGTGTTAAGCGCGGCCTGGGTCAGGTTGATGCTTCCAGAAAGCAATGACAGCGTGAGGATGGCCGCAATGGCCAGATATTTCTGTAGACCTGATTCCATCATAATAGGGGCAGCTCAGCGACTATCTTATTTTGTGTATCAGGAACTATCTCGAAATCTGCAAAATAAAGCAACATTGGGTTTTTCTTTGTTTTCGAAAAGGGGTATTGGCTCTTTTTGTGGGGGCTAGCTCTGGTTGTGGTGGAGACGGTATCATGGTTTGTTCCATGGTGGTCCGTTGGCAAAGCCCCATTGAAGCTTGGACTCTACTCTCTCAATACTCATCACGATCAGCTTCCGTTAATCTCACATGTCAAAAAAACTTAAAATTGTTCTGTATATTTTTGTCGGGCTGTTTCTCCTGTATACGGTCCTTGGATTCTTAGCTGTGCCTTGGGCGATTACCAATAAGCTCCCTCCGATGTTGACGGAGGAATTGAATCGGCCGGTCTCTATCAAAGAGGCATCGTTCAATCCCTTTCTCTTTAAGTTACAGATACAAGGCTTTGCGATCCAAGAATCCGATGGGTCCCCCCTCGCGGGCTTCGATGACCTCTTTGTCGATTTTGAGGCGCTGTCGTCTATCAAGAATCAGGCGTATACGTTTGATGAGATTCGCCTAGGGTTGCCCCATGGATTGGCTATTGTCCGCCCGGATGGGTCGCTCAATCTCGCTGACTTGGGCAAGCCATCTGATGAGAAAGGTCCCCCCCAAGAAGTTGAGCCTTCAGAGATTTCGACGGAGGAGCCTGCTGGGTTACCTCCCGTCTTTATTCAGAAAATCCAGATCCAGCAGGGCATGCTTGAATTTCAGGATGTCTCGAAGCCGACTCCGTTTGTGGCCCATTTGGTGCCTATCAATCTCACGTTAGAGAAATTTACCACGAAAAAAGATCAAGCCAATCCCTATTCGTTATCGGCGGAGTTGGGTGATGGCGAGCGCATCAGCTGGGAAGGAATGTTGACGTTAGATCCTTTTGCTTCTGATGGTCGATTGGCGCTCGAAAAGATCCGGTTGCATACACTGTGGACCTATATTCAGGATCAATTTCGATTTCAAATTCCTGAAGGCCTGTTGGACGTGAATGGCCAGTATGAATTGTTGACGACTGCTGACGGCGTGGATGTCAGAGTGAGTCAGGGGAATGTGACGATTCAGGATCTTCAGATTCGCGAAGCCGGTTCGTCTGATCCAGTCATTACGGTTCCACTTTTTGAGGTGAAGGGCGTGAGTGTTGATGTCGCCAAGCAGTCGGTGACGATTCCCTCGATCGCCGCGCGGGATGCTCGCTTTATCGGGTGGGTTGATAAAGAGGGCACCATGAATTATCAACCGTTGTTCGCCCCTGTGGAATCTTCACATCAATCATCGTCGACTGCATCTCCATCAGCTATCGAGCCCGAATCAGGGAAGGATGACGCTCCATGGAACGTGCTTGTTGAAGAGTTGGATTTGGCTAACTTCACCATTGATGTGGAAGATCGGCAACCAGCAGAGCCAGCACGCGTGTTGGTTGAGGCGCTCCATTTTCACACGTCGCAAGTTTCATCTGCGTTGGATCAGCCTCTCCCGATTGATCTTTCTTTTCAGCTGAATGAGACGGGGAAGGCCGATTTCAAAGGCACTGTCAATGTTGAGCCCTTATCCGTTGAGATGAATGTGGCACTGACTGATATTGCTCTCAAGCCTTTTGAGCCGTACTTAGCCCCATTTGTGCAATTTGCCATTGGGAGTGGAGCCGTGAGTGTGGCAGGGAAGACTCATTACCAAGACGCATCAAAAACGGAGCCTATGGTGACGTATGCTGGTTCTATTGGTATTTCACAATTGGCTTTTGTCGATCCGGAAAATTCGAAACCCTTTCTTCTGTGGAAAGAGTTTGCGGTCAATGGTCTTGCGCTGAATGTTGAGCCCACAACGGTGAAGATTCAAGAGGTCGCCCTCATTACGCCAGGGGTTGTCTTTTCAATTGACCCGGATGGAACATCTAATATGGCACGTCTCTTTGCCCCACCTGGGCAGATAGACGAGGCACCAGCAGATGGTGAAGAATCTGCGACTGAAGATGAAACGTCACAAGCTGAAGAGCCCTCGACACCTCCACTCCCGGTTCAAATAGAGACCGTTCGGATTGATAATCTTCAATTCCAGATGGCTGATCGTTCCATTACACCCAATGTGGCCACGAAGATTCAGGAATTTTCAGGGACGATCAAAGGTCTGTCTTCTGAGCAATTGGCTAAGGCCGATGTCGATCTGAGTGGAAAAGTGGATAAGTACGCGCCCTTTAAAATTAAGGGCCAAATCAATCCTTTGAGCGAAGACGCCTATACGGATGTGAGTGTGGTGTTTGAGAATTTGAATCTCGCCACGATTTCTCCATATTCAGGAAAATTTGCGGGGTATCCCATTACGAAAGGCAAGCTGTCATTAGATCTCGCCTATAAGCTTTCTCAAAAGGAGTTGGTTGGGGAAAATAAGGTGTTGATTGACCAAATGACGATGGGTAGCAAGGTGGAGAGCCCGGACGCGATGTCCTTACCTATTCCTCTCGCCCTGGCTCTTTTGAAGGATCGGAAGGGTCTTATTGATATTGATCTTCCTATTAGTGGCAATATCGATGATCCGGAGTTTAGTTATGGCGGCATTATTTGGAATGCCTTAGTGAATCTGCTGACGAAAATTGCGACATCCCCGTTTTCACTCGTTGGCGGGCTCGTGGGGGGGGTGATGGGGGATGACCCTGATGCGCTAAAATATATTGCGTTTCCAGCCGGCGTGAAGGAAATACCGCCGCCTGAACAAGAAAAATTAGTGGCCTTAGCTAAAGCATTATCTGATCGACCAGCATTGCGACTTGATATTACTGGTGCAGCTGACTCGGAAGTGGATCGCAGCGCTTTAGCGGAAGCCAAGCTGCTCACCCAACTGAAAAAGGTCAAATTTGTGCAACAGCCCCCTTCTGGGGATCAAACTTCTGCAGCCGTGGCACAATTAGAATTGACTCCAAAGGAAGAGACGCAGTACCTCACGCAATTCTTCGTGGAAAAATTTGGAGAGGCAGCATTAACTCAGGTGGCCAAATCTTCAGACGCCAAGAAACCTCAGGCGGATCCCAGGCCTTTGACTGCCGATGAAATGAAGTCCAAAATTCTTGAAGGAATCGTTGTCGATGACGGGCAATTGCGCGCGTTGGCCCAAGCACGAGCGCAGCGCATTCGTGAGGCTTTAATTCAAGAGGGTAAGGTCCCCAGTGACCAGGTCTTTTTAGTGGAAGTGGTCATGACTCCAGTAACAGTATCAGGGAACGTTCAGAATCCCTTAGCCCTAGCAGCTCATTAAATCTCTTCATCTGTAGCGATCCGTACTGCTTCTCCTTTTTGGCTGACCAAGCCAGATGTCTACCGAAATTTTTACACTGTTCACTCTATGGGAATGGATCCTATGGGTAACTGGGTTCTTTACCATCTTGTGGATTCTATATCTTCGAGTACGAAATGCCTCCTTGGCTGATGTCGGGTTTTGCCTCGCCTTTGGCGTGATTGTTCTCGTTTGTGGAGTGACGAGTGAAGGCGATCTTTCTCGTCGAGCACTTATTTCTGCAATGGCAATTCTCTATGCCGTTCGTCTTGGGTATCACTTGTTTAGCCATCGAGTATGGAGAAAGTCAGAAGACCCTCGCTACCAAAAGATTCGCACAATATTGGGAGGCTGGGAATCTGTGGGGATGTTTGGCTATTTCCAACTTCAAGTACCTGCCTGTCTCTTTTTCGCAGGATTGTTATGTTGGGTGATGAGTCACCCAGCCGATGGTATTCGCTGGTGGGATATTCTTGGTGTGACCATTTTTCTTGTCGCCGTTATTGGTGAAGCCGTCGCAGATCGTCAGCTTGAGTTGTTTCGTCGTGATCCTCTAAATAAGGGGAAGACCTTGCAATCTGGTTTATGGCGATATTCGCGTCATCCCAACTACTTTTTTGAATCGTTGCACTGGTGGGCTTATGTTCCTTTAGCCATTGGGCTTCCCTGGTCCGGGCTCGCCGTCATATGGCCGTGCTTGATGATGAGCGCGTTGCGATGGGTAACGGGTGTTCCATGGGCTGAAACACAAGCCCTGGTTAGTCGAGGGGATAGCTATCGAGAGTATCAACGCACGACGAACATGTTTTTCCCGTGGTTTCCAGAAAAGAAGTAAGTTAAGAAATAGGGAGCTTCTCGTTACGACCAACTAAATTGTTGGGGATTGCTTTGAACGTAAATCCGGCCTGGTGTGCGTGAATCAGTAATAACTCGAGTCCTTCAAAGAAGGATTTATCATGTTTGATATGCGTGTCATGTAGCAGAAGAATATCTCCTGAGCGAAAGTTCGACACTCTCTTCACAATAGATTTTTTGGGAAGTCCTCGTTGTGTATCAAAAAACCGTTGATTCCAATGGATTAATGGATACTCGAGTTTACGTAATGCGATTCCCAAGTGCGGCGTTCGAATTCCCAAGGGCGATCGAAAACCAATCGTCTGAACTTGAAGGGACTGTTCGATCACGTCTTGGGCGCTTCTTATCCACTTCATGAGGAAGCGATCATTCAAAAAGAAATGATGATATTTGTGATCCAAAGAATGGTTGCCTATATGGTGGCCATGAGACACGATCGACCGTCCGACTGAGAGATGTTTTTGTAATGCGGCGGCCACGAGAAAAAACGTGGCCTGAGCCCGATGCTGCGCAAGTAAGTTGAGCACCTTAGTCGTGCAATGTTCATGCGGGCCATCATCAAAGGTCAGATATAGGACCTTCTCCTTCGATGGAATACTGCGTATGCAGGTCCCTAATATCTTTTCAATCACGTGAGCTTATCCGTTGAGTCCCGACGCCATGTTGGTGCGGAAGGATGTGGCAGTGTAAAGCTTGATGTCGATATTAGTATTGTCTGCGAATTGGTGCTGGATTTTCCTCACAAAAAAACTGAGTATTTTAATACATTGTCCCGCCCAGAAGATATTTTGTCTCAATCCAATCTTTGGAAAACGTTGTTTTGTCCTTGTTGGCTGTGGTTCTCTCGCTTTCAGTTTCTGTGTGATTGTTAGGCAGTCGTCTCATGAGGAGACCGGAAGATTCTGAGAGGCGGTCATGTTCATGACCCGTCGAAGGTATGGAATTAAGAGTAAGCCCGGGATGGCCAATAGGGTACAGACGATAAAAAATCCAGTCCAGCCTAACCCGGTCGCTAAGACCCCAGTGATTGAGCCGGCCAAGACCCGTGGAATGCCCATAATACTGCTCAGAAGAGCATATTGCGTGGCGGTGAAGCGTTTGTCTGTGAGACTCGCCATGAATGCCACAAATGCGGTGGTGCCCATTCCACCAGTAAGATTTTCAAAGGCAATGACAGCAGTGAGTAAGGATAGGTGATTGCCAAAAATTGCCAGGAGAGCAAAGCCTGCAGTGGAAATCATTTGAAGGAAACCAAAAATTAGGAGTGACGAAATAATTCCCCAGCGATAGACCACAAGTCCTGCAATAAAGCCACCTGCAATACTGGCAGCGAAGCCAAATGTTTTAACAATTCCTGCCGCGGTAGATTTTGAAACCTCTAAATCCACCCAAAAAGGCGAGAGCATTTCCGACGCCATGCTGTCGCCAATTTTATACAACAATATAAACAACAGAATCGTCATCCATCCTGGACGCTGGCAAAATTCAAGGAACGGTCCGGTAAAGGCTTCTTGAAATGATGTTGGGGGAGAAGCTTCGATGGTTGGTTCTGGCGCCAACAGTGTGGCCACAATCCCCACGGACATAAGCACTCCCATGACGATATAGGCCGTAGGCCAAGAAAGAAAATCAGCGAGAAGTAGAGCCACGGCACCTGATGTAAGATTCCCGATTCTGTACCCATTAACAAATATCGAGGACCCAATCCCCAGTTCTTCATCTCGTAAATGCTCTCGGCGGTAGGCGTCTAGCACAATGTCTTGGCTTGCGCTAAAAAAGGTCACCAAGAGAGACAAAGCCACAATAGTGGTTAAATGAATCGAAGGCTTGGTGAAGGACAATGAAGCGATTGCCCCCATCAATACCACTTGGGTTATGAGCATCCATCCACGGCGTCGTCCGCCAAATGGTGGAATCATCTTGTCCATGAACGGAGCCCACAAAAATTTTAAGGTATAAGGCAGACCGACGAGTCCAAACAGTCCAATAGTCGTCAATTCCAGGCCTTCTTCCGCCATCCACCATTTGAGTGTAGAGCCAGTGAGCAGAAGTGGGAGGCCGGAAGAAAAGCCGGTCAATAACATGATCAGCATTTTGGGGCCAAAGAGAAGTGTGAGGAAATTCCCCAGCCAAGAAGATGACTGGTCAGGCGTGTGCATAGTTATGACTTTATCAAATAACTATTCTTAGGTCTTGTCACGACGGCAGTGGTAAGGTAGTGAGTGACTGTGTTGTGTTGGGTGAGCGCTGTAAATGCTTCTCAATTGAGAAATTATTAAAAGAAGATACGGAGTAAAGCGTGTGACGGAATCGATTCATTCGATTGATGAAGTGAAAACATGGCTTCTTTCGATGGTGGGGAACATGATTAGTGTGGTGATTCTTCAGAAGGCAGAAGCTGGGCAATCAGAGCAAGTGCTATGGAAGGGCCAGGGGAAGGTGGTGAGATGCGTGCAGGAAGGCGCGGTGTTGGATTTGAATGCAGGAACATCATGGTGGAGTAAATTTTTCAGACCCTGGAATGTGACTCATGTGGCGCCGCGATGGATTCAGAAGCCGCTATCTGTTCCGTATGGTGACTTGTCGATTGATCGAGATCTTAAGACCGGAAGAAAGCAGTTAGTGGTCGATGCAGCAACGTGGAAGCGGTCCCCGGAAGAATTAACAAGCTAGAGGCGGCTTGGCGCTTAATGACGGCCAATAAGTGTAAAGGAGAGAGACCGAGGGGATGATAAGATTAATTGAGGCTGGGATCGACGGGCATGTGGGCATACATACTATATTCATCACCGAACGTTTGAAGTACTTCAACCCATAATCCGGATGGTTGGTTTTCAAATACGAACTTGGGCTTAGCTGGCATGATGAGCCAGGATCCGCTTTTCATTTCATTCTCTAGTTGTCCTGGGCCCCAACCGGAATAGCCCATATAGGCTCGGAAGGATTCCTCCTCGGCAGGGACTTCGAGGATTCGCTTGAGAGTCTCAGTATTCCCGCCAAGATAGACACCATCCAACACGGCATGGGTATCTTCGACTTCCTCATTGAGATGATACAACACGAGTAAGCTATCTTTTTGGACTGGTCCTCCGTTGAACACACGATGTGGTTGGCCCTCAAGTATAGGCACCTGCGGCAGCACTTCTGTGATATTCATTTCAGTTGGCCGATTCAAGACCACTCCCAAAGCACCTTCTGGGCCATACTCACACAACAGAATAACCGTTTGACGGAAATTGGGATCACGAAGCGCCGGGGTGGCAATGAGCACGACACCTTTGCCGAGTGGAACATCCATCACATCATCCTATCGTGCATGAGATAATCGTTCAAGAGAAACTCGACATGGAGCGTGGCATAAAAATGTTGTCATAGAGCCATTGAGTAAACCCGCTCATATTCGATCAAACACAAACCGAAATTCTGAGGAAGACCACCCTTGCCTGGTGATCAAACTCGATAGTCTTTAAATTCTTCATTCGTATCATCTAACTTCAAAAAGGTTCGCATTTGCTTTTTAAGTGTTTCTCGGGCACTTTCATCTCCCAGATTGAGCTGATACTCGTTGATGACCATTGTTTTGGTTCCTCCGGGACCAGCCCATTCAGTCCAGCAGGCCTGACAGACCTTTTCCTTCACTTCAGCTTCGAGCTTTCCCATAAACAAATTATCTGTGATCGCGTCACTATCCTTTTCGCATTTACGGCAATGAACTTGTGCCATTCGACTCTCCTTTTGTAGGTTAGGACCCTAGTGGCTTCAAGCCACTAGGCAATGAATACAGAAAATCCTAACACAGAAATATCAGACTGGAAAAGAAGGCCAGATTATTTCACTGTGATGTTTGTGATCATTGACAAACGTAAACGGTTTGGCTGCGAATAGCGTTGAAACGGAAGAGTGACGATCATGCGCCTAGTCGGCATTGATATTGGGACTTTGACCTGCAGGCTATTAGTGGCAGAAGTGAATCTGCCACATGGACTCAAAGAAATTGATGCGGATCGTCGAATCCTCAGGCTGGGCGAAGGCGTGGATGAACATAAACGCCTATCGGAGACTGCGATAGATCGAGTGGTCGAGGTGCTGAAAGAATGGAGAGAAACAACAAGGTCATATACCTTAGATGGGATAGCGGTCGTGGCGACCAGTGCCGTTCGTGAATCGAAGAATCGCCAAGATTTTCTGACGCGAGTCAAACAGGAAGCTGGCTGGGATGTTGAAGTCCTAACCGGTGAAGAGGAAGCCCGACGAACCTTACTTGGGATTCGATTCGGATTGCCTGAGTCGATGGGTGATTTTTTAGGGTTGGATATTGGCGGAGGGAGTACGGAATGTATACTTGCTCGAAAAGAACTACCACCTCAATTGATATCGTTGGATCTCGGCGTTGTACGATTGTTAGAACGGGAATTCCATCACGACCCTCCAACAACACAAGATCTTCAGAATGCTGAAGTCTTCATTGATAAAGAATTGGACAAGGTCGCACAGACTTTTCGAGAAATGCCAAACATCTCACTAGTGGGAACGGCGGGCACCATCACCACGCTCGCCGCCATGGCCCAAGGCCTTAAACAGTATGATCGAACCCAAGTGCATAATTACGAGCTCTCCTTTTTAACGGTCAAAAAAATAGAGAATGAGCTCATCTCAAAAACAGGTCGGCAGCGCTTGAGCATACTCGGCCTTGAACCAGGGCGAGAATTTGTCATCGTAGCAGGCACGGTAATCCTTCGCCGAATAATGGAAACTTTTGAGTTCGCAGCATGTCTCGTTAGCGATTACGGTCTCCGCGAAGGCATCCTGGTCGATTTAGCACTAAAACTGAAGGGTAACACTTAGTAGATTCTTGAAGAGGATTTGAACGTTTACTGTTGGGTGTACCAGCGGAAGCCGGCGGATTCTTTGAAGGCGGGTTGTTGGCCGATGCTCATGCCACCGGGTTTTTCCAGGAGCATGACCTTGAAGTCCCAGAGGCCGAACCAGGCCGGATCTAAGACGTTGTGATAATGGAGGCCGGTGAGTTTGGGAAGAATGTCTCCTAGCGCAGTCCCCAATTCTTTTTCGGTATAAGCCCTGACGGAAAAGGGTTTTTCTAATTCACGGCAAATTCGTCGCAAAGTATACGCGGCTCCTGTGCACAGAACCTGCGTATCAGGCTTCATGCCAAGGAGTTGAGGCAGGGTACAATATTGTTCGCGAAAGCCCAGCCACTTTGCTGCATGGCGCAGATGGCTGAATTGCACTTCATACTCAGTATGACCGGGCAATTTGACGGGTGAGGGCCAATCTTCTTCAATGCCAAATTCGACGAGGATCGCGCGTCCGCCGGGTTTCAAGACACGCCAAACTTCCTGTAGAAATTGAATCGCTCCGTAATTGAAAATGACTTCATCCGGAAAGGGCGGCATGAGTGAGAGTCGCATACGCCGGATGAGGTCTAAGGCTTCCTCATGTTCCGGGTTCTCGCCTTTAAACATCAGCAGTTCGTCGCCAGAAAATTGAACTGGTGTCATGTCGGCTAGGTTTTCGTTGTCAATCAATAAATCGACAGATTGGTCGGCCAAGGGCATACATTCAGCATTGGCTTGAATGCCGTTAGCGGTCCAACCTGCTTGTCGAGCGAGTGATGTTTGCGAGCCAAGAAATGGGCCGGTGAGGTCGAGAAATGTGTAATTGATATCTTTCCGTTCTTCTGCAGTCAGCTCTCCCCCAAGCTCTTTCGAGACATATCCTAAGCCGGCACCCACTTCTACAATCTGTTTGGGCTTTGGCGAGAGCCAGCCCATTTGACGAAGTGTTTTTCCAAGAAGTCGCCCATAGGTGGTCCCATTCATGGCTTCACAAGGTTCTCTGAATAAATGGGAAACGGTGGTTTCTATGAGTTCAAAATGCCCGTGTGGGCCTTGAATGCCCTGGACATGGAATGTGGACAGATGATCTTCGGTTTCCGCTTTGACGTTTTGGTGCCAGCCTTCCCGAACTTTTTGGAGTAACAGATCCCACTTTGCTTCAGCACTGTGTCCACTGGGTGGTTCGGTGCCATAGTAGGCCAGTGAAAACCGCGGTTGCGCCCACCGTTCCAGATGCCAGCGCCCAGTCTGCTGGGAGGGGCTACAGACCCATTTGCCATATTGGTTCAGCAAGGCTCCAATGGTCAGGCGGCCATCCATCGCACCGAGTAAGGCGGCGCCCATGCGATTGAGGCGGACCAACGGCAATTCTTCATCAAGCGGTGCGACCCACCATTCTTCAGGCCCATGCTGGTAAATCACGATGTCTGGCATGCGCCACGCGCGTTGGCTGAGCAAGGCCTCATCCAGGGCCTGAGGCCCAATCTCAATCCATGGATCGGCGGTGGGGTCTGTTGTTATGGAGTCAGTCATGTGTGTCGAATCAATTTCTTATAGGAAACGAGAGCTGCAAGGGTACCCGAACTCTTTCAAGGGCCGCAAGCTCCATGGAATAGTGAATAGTGAGGAGTGAAAAGTAAGGAGAAATACCAAAGTTATTGATTTTTAAGAGATCATCTAGAAGGGCATTCTCATTTATCGAGGCTTCTGAGCGAGGATACTGGCAAAAGCCGTTTCCCCAGTATCGACTTCTTGATATCGCAAGACTCGGAAACCAGGGAACATGGTCAAGAGTTCATTCGGTTTCAAGAGCCAGGCTTTGTTAAATCGTGGACGATACTGATTGTGGTCTCTCGTATATGTTTCGATGAGGGCCATGCCGCCAGGCTTCAGTGCTGCAGCTATTTTGGGAAATAAATCTCGTTGGAGGTAATAGGTGCAGATAATGACATCATAGGTGTTGGGCGGAATATCATAGGCTTCAAGGTCTACAACCATGGTTGTAATCGTTGCACTATGTTCAGCCGCTAGAGCCTCTGCTTTTTTGAGCCCTTCCGAGGAAATATCTACTCCAGTGACCTGAAATCCTTTGGTGGCCAGAAAGACGCCGTTTCGCCCTTCTCCCATCGCTATATCAAGTGCATGGCCTTTGGGCAATAAATCAACATGGTCTTGTACAAAGGAGAGAGCCTCTCGACCAAATACATATTTCTCCGTCGAATATTTTTTGTCCCATCGGCTTTTGTCCTTGTCTGCAGCCCAAGCATGAGAAGGTGAAAAAAAAAAGCTAACGAATAAAAGCGAAGCTATGGCGATGACCTGCATGAAAAATAGATATGGTGATGAGGAGGTACTTCGGTTCATTGAAAATCCTCCAGCAATACTATCCATTGGCCCACGGAAAAATTTTATCGATCTTACCTGAGGTCAGCGAAAGAGAAAAGCACAGGCGGGGAGTTGGTTGTGATCTTTTCCCTCGTACAGTGGTCTTTCGTTCCGTCAGTGGGTATGATTGGGGTCGTTGGAAAAATTGGAAATTCATGGAGTAGAGACATGCCTGCGTATGTGGTGACTTGGATACATTTATTAGCGGGCATCACGTTTATTGGTGGCTGGATGTTTTATCAATTTGCGGTGAGGCCGAGTTTGTTAGAAGGCAAGGCCAAGATGCCGTCGAATGACGCCCTTGAGATGGTGAAAAAAATTGGGCACCGCTTTAAAACCGTGGGTTGGGTGAGTCTGATGGTGCTCATTTTTACTGGTGCGTCCCAATTGCTTGATGAAAGCGGCTCAGCCCGTATTGAAACGAGCTGGGGTTTGATTATGATGTTTAAACTTTTCGTCTTTGCGATTGTCGGAGGGCTGATTTTTGTCCACGATTTAATTCTTGACCCGTATGGCGATATTGGAAAGAGTAAACGAGCTGACTCGACGCTCCTGTTGTTTGCGGGAAAAGTTGTGTGGGTCCAACGTCTCATTGTTCTGCTCAGTTTGGTTGTTCTCGGAATTGCGGTGTATTTGACTTCTCTCTGACTCTTCTTGTGAATCTTCAATCGTTCCCTATGTTTTCTCTACGCCCGATTTCTCTTTGGATGTTCATGTACTCGTGAACTGTTGCTTGGCAGTGGGCCTCATGAATCAGATTTGCTGGAAAACTTTAGGAAAATGAGCATGATGGTGGCTTCGTGGCGACGTTAACCCGGGAAGAAATTTTGCGTCAGATTCGTGAAAGGATTTTGGCGTTTGCGACATCTCGTGGGTTAAGGGATACGGCTGAAGATTTAGCCCAGGACGTACTGATGGTGTTACACGAAAAATATTCACAGGTGAACGAATTGACCGAGCTGGTTCCTCTCTCGTTCAAAATTCTTCGATTTAAAATGCTGGATCATCATCGAAAAAAGTTGAGGCGAGGAGAATACAATCAGGCATCAGTGGAGGATCTACCGCTTGTCGATCCAGGAGACGATCCATCTATTCAAGCCGAACAGAAGGAACGAGTGACGCAATTGATTGCCGCGTTATGGCAATTAGGGGAGCGGTGCCAAAAATTGTTTCGGTTGAAATTGGAAGGTCATACCTTCCCAGAAATCACGAAAATCCTGAGGGAACACTCGATCAATACCATCTATACGCGTGATGCACGGTGCCGCAAGCAACTGTTGAATTTGATGGGAGGGCAATGGGAAATCACTTCACTGACTGGGAAAGGGCAGCGTCCCAATAAGGATGCCGTTGGCTAATGCCTAAATCACTTGACCAGCTCCTCGGTGGGTATGCCACGAATACGTTGACTGAAGAGGAGAATCAACTCCTCATGGAGGCGGCTCTCCATGATCAGTCGTTGTTTGATGCTTTGGCTGATGAAGAGGCCTTAAAGGCCTTACTGGCCGATCCAAACACGCGGCAACGAATTCTGACGAGTCTTGAAGAATCACAAAAATCGCTATGTGTGGCACGATCTCGTTCGTCGTGGTTCAGTTGGTTCCGCCAACCATCTTCTCTCGCCTGGGCGGGAAGTGTCGCCGCGATGGGTCTAGCTCTCATCTTTGGTTGGCAGATGGAGAACGATTGGGGCTCAATTGTTCAGCAAGAGGAGCAAGTGGAACGTTCCATTTCTGAAGATAGAGACAGGAAAAGAAATGAGATTGCCATCAGCTCCAAAGAATCTGAAGCGACACAAACGAAAGAGCCTAGCCAAGTTTCACAGAAAAGCAATCAACGACTGCCTGAGCGGGTTGCAGGCTTGCCAGCTCAAGTTCCTTCAATCCAGCCATCAAGTATTGCAACAGCTGCAAAAGATCCTGAACGTTTTCGTCAATCTTTAGCACAGGTTTCTTCTGATGGTTTCACCAGAGAAGCAGTCGAAAAAGAGCGTAGGCCGAAAACTCAAGAGTTTGCACCTCGGGCTCCGGAGTCTGCCATCGTTCAACATGCTTCCGAAATTGAGGGAAGGGACGCCCCTGCTTTAGCTGTTCCAGACATCACAGAGAAAACCCTTCAGCCGGTGGCTCGGCCCCCTTCTTTTGCCGATAAGCTGGAAGTAGACAATACTCTCTCTTCCCCGAGTAGCAGGGAAGTTATTGAAGGCCAGAAGAGCAAACAAGTCGAAGCAGGAGGGAAAGCCGTAGAGGGCAGACGAGCCCAGCAACTTCTTAGGGGAGCGATTTCTCAAGCCAAAAAGGCTGATGGAGGAGCCGTTTTAGACCTCAAGGAAACGGTAGAGGTCGTTCAGGAGGATTCGCAAGGACTAACGAGAGGAATTCGATATCGTTTTGTGCAGCCAGTAATAGATGGTGAAGATACAAGTATTGATCCCACAGATTTTTCAGGAAAATGGTCGGAACTTCAACTGAGGATAGACTCGAATGTGTCCGGACATCTATACGTGATGACAGCATATGGCTCTGGAAGATGGCAGTGGATGAAGCCAGTTCCATCGAATATTCGGAGGTCATCTGATGGGGCGATACAGGTGAAACCCTACCAGGCTGTAAATTTTGGCTTAAGTCAGGTCACAAATAGGTTAGGAAAGCCAGTGGTGTCTTTCATCACGGTCTTATTGGCCTCTACGCCGTTAGATGATTTAGGGGAATGGCTTGGTCGCGGTGTAGGTTCAGGACAATCGGAGGACAGTCTCACTCAGGAACGTTCACCGGAAAATTTTATTTTTGATTCATCCTTAGAGCCCGGGAAACCTCTGAGGGTCAATATTGACTTGAAAGGGGAAACACGTTCAATAGAAGTGTTAGATCCAATGCCAGCGAATGAGTTTTCTCCTTAGAACGTCGGCAGCATTGCTAGAAGAAGCAAGGGGTTGCGCACGATTGTCCACTAACCACTCTATTTTTCTGCCCCAAAGACCACTGTCTCCTTCTTCTTGCTAAGTATCAGTTTCATCTCTTATGAAAAATTCATCCAGGAGTTGTGCTCGTCCGCGTGATTTTGCCGCCAGTATGTATCTGTTGAGATATTATCTGTATCTATTTTGATGAGAGAACAACGAATGTCAGATCCTAGTTTGGCAAGGGTTCTACCTCTATTCATAGGCGTTTCAGGTAATCGTACGATCTAGTCAAGCATGAATTTTTTGGCATAAATAATGCTGTTTTCTTTGTTGATAGGTCCATCGTATTGTATATCTTTTCCGATAGATTATTTTTCACCTCAGTTCAAAAGAGAGAATTGGAGAGAAGACCGATGATGTCGCAGCTCACCAGCAGTTCTGTCATTATTTGTTTGAGTCTTCTCCTGACGTTGTTCTCTTGCGGAAAAACTTTTAGCTCAAGCGGTGATGTTCAATATTTGAATCAAGGGTTCGATGAAGAAACACGGCAGACGTTTTACCATGCCGAACAAGGCACCAGATTGCTTCCGTATTCATGGTTCCTTGCTCTAGAGCAAGCGACGAATAGGAATCATTTTTTTAATGAAGAAAACCTGAAGCGATTTGGTCTCTTTCTCGATCGTACCACCTTGAGCAATCCTGATCAGTTGCCGGTGGGGTTTGCCAAAACGGTTGATGTAATAGATAAAAATACATACACGGGTTTGACTTGTGCAGCTTGTCACACGACGGAAATTTCATACAAGAATCAAACAGTCAGGATCGATGGCGGCCCTTCTTTATTTGATGCCATGTTGTTTGCTGAGGAAATCGGTGAGTCGCTCAGTGCTTTGGTTGGAGAACATTCGGATACAGGAAAGTTTACGCGGTTTGCCAAAGCTGTGCTGAATGAGGAATGGAGTGAAGCCGGACAAATACGATTACATGACGCCGTGTTGAAAACGTTGGAGGAAAGATCGAAGCCTCAACGTGTGGCTGAAACCAGCGAGATGAATCTGTACCCCACTGAATGGGGACCTGGGCGTTTGGATGCGTTGGGCAGAGGAGGAAATACTATTCTTTTTCAACTCGATAGGCACAACCTACGGCCAGCGAATGCCCCGGTGAGCTATCCGGCGATTTGGAACACTTGGATGCTATCTCGAGTTCAATGGAATGGGGCGGTGAGACAGCCTATGGGACGAAATCTCCTACAAGCGCTTGGCCTGGGTGCGGATTTAAGTTTTGATCCAACCAATCAGAAGTTTCGGACAAGTGCAAATGTATCGGACCTATCTCAGATTGAGAAATTGGTTCAACAACTCAAGCCTCCAGTCTGGCCGGAGAAGGTCTTTGGAGTGATCGATGAAGCGAAGGCCATTCGAGGAGCGAGATTGTATGAGCAACATTGCGCACATTGTCATGTGGCGACATTGTCAGATCCCAATGAATCTGGCAAACAATTCAAAGAGGTGAATCTCATCCCTTTAAAAGAGATTGGAACGGATCCTCTTGCGGCCACCAATTTCCATCAACGGACTGTCAATACTGGTCCACTCGGATTCGATCTTCTCACTGTCGCAGATACTGCAGAATATCTCACGACTCAGATTCTTGAAGGGCAATATCAGGAGCAGAACATTTCTCAGGAACAGCAGCAAGCATGGAACGGATATCGTCCCAACACGATAGAAGGGCCGTTAGCCTATGTGGCACGACCACATAGCGGGGTTTGGGCGTTGGCCCCTTATCTCCACAATGGTTCGATCCCAAATCTATTCCAACTCCTCTCACCTCGCGAGGAACGCGAGAACGTGTTTTATGTGGGCCATTCAAAATACGATCCGAAGCACGTAGGTTTTGTCTCTCAACAAATAGATGAGACTGATTTTACATTCGTGACGAATATTCCTGGCAATTCCAATTCCGGTCACGAGTTTCGTGATGGCCCAAAAATGAACGGAGTCATTGGCCCGGCATTGTCGGATCAAGAGCGATGGGAACTCATCGAGTACCTGAAAACTCTTTAATCCTGAATGTCTTTATAGAGGAATTGCTATGATGCCTGCCTGCTGTTAGCAGACATGATCTTTTCTTTGATTGGGTGTGACACACTTCCAACTCATCCTAACGATGACGTTCATAGAATGCACTCGGCTATCATCGAAGAACATCGTTCCTTGGGTGTGGCGAATCGTCTGCGAAAAGTTATCTATCCTATCGGCAGTGATTACAGACACTGTCTGAATGATCAGGAAAGGGAAGGATGCCCTGGTAAAATCGACGACGAATGAGACGTGCCAAGGCCCTGTTGCTTGCAGCGGGAAATCAGGACAAGATCTGAATCTTACGAATTGAAATGCTCCAAGGAGGGAAGCGCGATGAATGTCTTGCAACTATTGAAAAATCTAGGAATCTGTTTTGCGTGTGCAATCTTTGCGGGTTGCTCCTATGTTTCACACGGATTCCCTGATGAGGATCGTGGGGCACTGCCGGCGGACGCTGTTGATCTTTATGGGGACATAGCCAAGACGATTGTCTATCCAGAACAAAATTGGGATCCCTCAGATAGTCTTTGGTTCTACACCACTTCTCAGGGTTCAAATTTAATGGACTACGAGATTTTTAAACACGTAGAACAAGCTGAAAGTCCTATCAAGGAGGAAATAAGGCTATTTCGCGACAATAATAATATGAATAAATTTCGTTTTTTAAATCAGAGAGCCACATCTGGGAACGAGGATGGGCTACCTGTTGGTTGGGTCAAGGATTCCTACGACGGGAAAGACCATATCGGGTTTACGTGTGCGGCCTGTCACACCACACAAGTCAACTACAAGAACGTTGGTATTCGGATTGATGGGGGACCGTCCATGGCAGATATCCAGACGATGTTTAAAGAGCTTGAACATGCGTTGTTAAAAAGTTTGTACGATGAGAATGATCCGGAAAAGTTTAATAGATTAGCCGAAAATGTGTTGTCGGCTGATGCTACTGACAGTGAAAAACTAGAATTTCGCGATGTGCTGAATAATCAATATACGAGGATGAAAACGTTTAATGAAAAGGATGATCCCAAAAAAGGACAGATTGATCCACCTCATACAAGAATGAATGGTCCGTATGGATATGGTCGCTTGGATGCATTTGGGCGTATTTTCAATAGGATAGAAGGGGTTCGCTCGCCATCGAGTGTGGATCAGTATCATCCTGCAAATGCTCCCGTCAGTTATCCGTTTCTGTGGGATACGCCGCACCACGACTTTGTGCAATGGAATGGGATAGCTGGGAATACAGGGGTAGGAGGCCTTGGCCCCTTGGGTCGCAACGCGAGTGAAGTTCTTGGAGTATTTGCCACTGTTCATGCTGGGACAGAAGACACTGGGGCCATTGCCACGGGTTTGGGGTTTGGCAACTATTCCTCCTCGATTCGAAAATGGAACCAGGTGGGTTTAGAGCGGAAGGTCAAACACCTCTGGTCGCCGTCCTGGGAGCAGTTAGCAACAGACAATGTGTTGCCAGATATTAAAGGGTTCCCTGAAGATGAGGAAAAGAGAGCAGAATTAATTACTAAAATAGAGGCGGCAGACAAGAATAAGTTAGATACATTGACGAAAGAACTATCTGATTGGAGCCTTGGTTTGGCCGTCTTTAAAAAATATCAATGTGCCGCATGCCATCACCCCATAGATCGAACCGATAGTGGCCGACGAGTGGTCTCGGAATTCTCGAGTGTCGACATGATTGAGACCGACAAGGGAATGGCTCACAATGCCATTCACTATTGTAGCCAAAGCAGTTTCCCTAAGGTGCCGAAAGAGCAGAGATGTAAGGATGATCCAAAGGGCATTCAGGGAGCAGCAGCCATTACTCATTTGACTGGCGAAGTTCTGGCCAACGGGGTTGTGTGGGATCTTCCCCTCTTAGCCGTTGCTTGGGGTAGTAACCCATGGAAGTCGTGGATTCCGTTCATGACTACGGAGGCGGAAAGGCATATTGACTTTGAGATTGTTGATGATAAAAAGACTTCAACCGAAAAGTCGCTGTATGTCTATAAAGGCCGACCGTTAAATGGAATTTGGGCAACAGCCCCGTATCTTCATAACGGTTCGGTGCCAAACCTCTATGAGTTGTTTCTCCCAAGCTCCTGTGAAGACAGAGAAGGCAAACAGTTACAGCAGGGAATCAATTGTCGGTCAAAAACCTTCACGGTAGGGAACCGGGAATTAGATATAGAGAAGATCGGGTTTCTACAGCTCGATAAAAATAAATTTCCTAATTTAGTATTTAATACAGCACTCCTGGGAAATTCCAATAAGGGGCACGAATACGCAGCCGGCGTCACCCCAATTATCAAGACGGATCAAGACGGAAAAGCCATCCGAAAAGCCAACGGTCAGTTCGACGTAGAGTATTTTGAGCCAATGAATCATCATGAACGAATGGCCTTGATCGAGTATATGAAAAGTCTGTAAGCAAAATTTGGATTAACCTGTCAGTTCACTGCAGTGCTACCTTGTGGGGTGCCATTCTTGATGGCACCTCACCCGGTGCTTTTGAAACTTCCAATTCTTTTACCCCTTTTCTTTCATTCAAAACAGTTTTCGCTTGCGTCACATCTGTATTCTGAGGACCTTCAAATCCTTATCCTCTCGTTTTTTCTTGAAGTCATATTTCCTATTTTCCCATGGGCCTAGTCTGTCATTACAATCGTTGAAAGGATTTGGAGAGTGGTGACATCTCCTTTTGTGAAGCGGCATGGGGCCGTGGAATCAAAGGAGGAGAGTTATGAAGGTTAAAAATTGTGGAAACCGACGTGTAAGTTGGATTTTGGGTGGAAGTCTAATAGGAGCGTTTGGCCTGTTTAGCGCAGGTTTGTTGGGGGTTCTGCCTGGTCAGGCTCCCATAGCTCAGGCCAGCGTAGAGTGGGTAGGGGATAAATCGGGGTCTTTGATAGGAATAGACGACGAGGGAAAGCCGACTCAGGCGTTTCCACTCAAACACACGGATGCCTCAATCAAAGTCAGTGGGCCGCTTGCTCGGGCGCAGGTGACCCAACAGTTTGAAAATCCCTATTCTGAGAAAATCGAGGCCGTCTATACGTTTCCACTTCCGCAGAATGCGGCAGTGGATGATATGACGCTCACTGTTGGCGATCGCGTTGTCAAAGGCACAATCAAAAGACGGGAAGAGGCTCGAGCGATCTATGAAGCGGCAAAACGGCGAGGTAATGTGGCAGGGCTGTTGGATCAAGGACGCCCCAATATTTTTACACAGTCTGTGGCCAATATTCTCCCAGGCGAGCAGATATCCATCACAATCAGTTATGTGCAGACCTTGTCTTATGATGACGGAACCTATTCGGTCGTGTTTCCTATGGTGGTGGGACCGCGGTATATCCCTGGCCAACCCATTGCGCAAGAGCTACCAGCTATAACTTTAGAAGGCGGTTGGGCATATGACACCAACCAAGTCCCAGATGCTTCCAATATCACTCCACCTGTTCTCAAACCCGGGACGCGGTCCGGGCATGACCTATCGTTGTCGGTGAATATCGATGGTGGGGTTCCAATCCACCAGGTCCAGTCAACGACGCATGAGATTGTGGTAAGCAACTCCCAAAAATCTCAAACTGCTGTTTCCCTCAAGCAAGAAGCCACCATTCCCAATAAAGATTTTATCCTTACGTATGCCGTAGCAGGTGAGGATATTCATGATGCAGTGCTGACTCATCGGAATGGGAAGAACGGGTTTTTTACTCTATTGTTGCAACCACCTAATCGTGTGAAAAAGGATGAAGTGACGCCTAAGGAATTGGTGTTTGTCCTAGATACCTCAGGTTCCATGTCGGGGTTTCCTATGGAAAAGGCCAAAGAGACGATGCGCTTGGCCATTGATGGGCTTAATCCACGCGATACCTTTAATCTCATCACCTTTGCAGGGGATACGCATATTCTGTTTGCCGAACCCGTTCCGGCCACACCGTCGAATGTGAGCAAAGCCCAAAGTTTCTTGGAATCTCGCAGAGGGGGCGGTGGAACAGAAATGATGAAAGCCATTCGAGCTGCGTTAGATCCAAGTGACTCTCAAGAGCATCTGCGAATCGTCTGTTTTATGACGGATGGCTATATCGGGAATGATATGGCGATCGTAGGGGAAATTCAAAAGCACCCCAATGCGCGAGTCTTTGCTTTTGGTATTGGGAACAGCGTTAATCGGTTTTTGTTAAACAAGATGGCGGAGCATGGCCGTGGTGAAGTGGAGTATGTGGGGTTGCAAGATGATGGCTCGGCTGCGGCCCTTCGTTTTCATGAGCGAGTACAACATCCTTTGCTGACTGATATTTCAATCATGTGGGACGATTTGGATGTCGACGAAGTGTACCCCAAGCAACTGCCAGACTTATTTAGTGCAAAACCATTGGTCGTGACTGGACGATATCCCACGCCAGGAAAAGGCACAATTCAAGTACGAGGCAAAGTCGCAGGGCATGCTGTTGTGCGAAAGATTGACGTGGAGTTTTCTGCATTTGAACCTGAACATGATGTTTTAGCGACTTTGTGGGCACGTACGAAGATTGCGGACCTCATGGCACAA
Source organism: Nitrospirales bacterium (assembly GCA_029261235.1). GTDB lineage: Bacteria > Nitrospirota > Nitrospiria > Nitrospirales > UBA8639 > Nitrospira_E. Next base: position 25,962 of record JAJDBS010000250.1, on the reverse strand, counting down.
GATTACAACGGCATTCAACAAGGAAACCCGAAATCAACTATTCGAGAGGCGATCACGCAAATAGGGTTGGACTTTCGGTTGATGACCCAATTCACCTCATTTGTGGCCGTCGAAGAATTATTCATCACTGAAGGCGGCCAACCACGGCGCATAGAGGTCCCGGTCGAATTGCCTGATGGTGTCAGCTATGAAGGCATCTTTGGTGAAGAGGAGAAGCGTCAGGCTGGTTTCCGTAGTCGTGCCATGATTCCTGCGACGAAGATGAGCAAGAGTCTTCTTCGAGGAGTCGTGGCTCAAGAAGCCTACAGTTCCGCTCCAGTCATGGCAGATAGGTTGGAAAGTGATAGTTCCGAAGTAGGCCTCAATGAGCCAATATCAAAACTGAGTTCTTCCTTGTTGGCTATGGTGGAGAAAAAGAAAGAAGGAAAGGATTTTTCATCTGACGAAACGGCTAGACTTCAAGATGGACAAGTCTTGGTGCAGATCTGGCTCGCAGATACAAAAGAAGAAACCTTGTCTCAACTAAAGAAGTTGGGTTTCAAGTCTGTCGCACAACCCAAATCAGGCCATTTGGTGATTGGTTATGTTCCAGTTGAACAACTGGAAGCCTTAACCAAGTTGACCATTGTTCGTTACGTAACCCTGCAACCGGCAGCGGCATAGTTATTCCTCTGTTCGTCTCCGGCGGCTCGGGTTTCTGCCCGAGCTGCCTTCCTTTCTTTTCCTGCCAATTCCCTGAATAGCGATTTTTGCATTTCTCATGTTCCATCATTTTCCTATTCACTAATGATCGTTTGTCTCTCCTTGCCTGTGGGTGGGGTATCACATACCGATAAGTGTAGGAGCTCCCATGAACATCCAAGTCATTTATTTCATATGTCATTTCTATGAATGAATTAGCTGAAAACGGTTCTCTGAAGAAACTTCTTGTCTTTGTGACGATTCTGGAAGCCATGCAATTTTGGCGAGACCATTGGATTATTCTTCTGCGTGGAATTTTACTAGGTACCCTCTTGGGTGGATTAAGTTTGTTCCTTGGAGAAATCCGTCCTTATTTCTATTCTAATGCAGAGTCTAATTATTATGAAGCTTTGATTGTAGTAGTGGGGATATTTGAAAGTTTTCTGTTTCTTGTTAGCACAGGAATTTTTATTTCCCTGGCAATTTCCTGTCATCGCCTCATGTTAATGAGAAATGCCAATGATCAATATCCAAAATTGTTTATCGATTGGATAAGAGAATCTAGGATTTTGTCATTTTTCTTATGCAATTTCACTTCTGAGAAGAAGTCTCTTTATTTATTAAAAGAACTCAATTTTGGTTGTTTGATTCTCTTAGTCTATATGGGTGGGCTAGTGGTGTTGTTCTTTGGCCAATTGGGAGTGGGACTTTTTATAGAGAGTAAAGTATGGGAGAGCATTATTCCCTATGTGGCGGTTCTTCCTGGGTTCCTATATCTCATAGCACGGTTTAGTTTAGCTAGTTCGGCACTGGCAGTTTACGGAAAAGAAGACTCAGAGTGGTCTTGGCGTGAACATTTCGAATGGTCTTGGGAAGCGACAAGTGGGCATGGCTGGAGAATTGCGCTGTTAGTCGGTTGCTTGCCTATCATTGTAGGGGTTGCGTATGAAGTTCTGGTTCTAGTTGGAGTACAAGAAATAGTCTTCCTCGATTCATTCCTTTGGTCTTTTCTCTGGTTTTGCTTTGCCCCTTTTGAAGTGGCAGTTTTGTCCATCGCCTTTCGTGAATTAACCGCTTGGACTCCTTTTCCTGCTGATAAGATCAGCGAGGATAAAGTTTGATAAATTTTGATTAAAACTGTTTCTAAGTCATGAGTGAATTAATTCAAACCCTACTCAGAAAAAACTGCCTATTTGGGCGACGATTCGAGAAGCCTTTGGTTTTGCATGGGACTATCGGCGAGTCTTTTGGGGTTGGATTATTGTTGGTGCGTTCCTTTCGGGGTTTGGAGACTTAGTTGCCGTATATGAGCTTATGGAAAAAGATGATGGCCTCATGGCGTTGCTATTTATTTCAATAGATTTCTTGGCTCAGATTTCAAGCCTCTTTATTTTTGCGTTGTTAGCTGTTTACTGCCACCGCATATTCCTTATCTCTCATGGTGAGGTCTTTCACCAATTCCCATTCTTTACTGAAAGGGAGCTCAAGTATTTTTTATTAATGATTGGAGTTAGCTCTTTAATTTTCTTATTGCTAATCGTCCCGGGTAGCATATTAGCTGTGATTTTTTGGTATCCAATAAGTGATATGTTCTCAGAAGGTTCTTGGGAAAGGACCTCTATTGGGTGGCTCCTTTTTTACGGAGGGATATATTTCCCTTTTTTTTACTTGCTTGGCCGAGGGATTCTGATATTCCCAGCTATTGCCATTGATCAAGCCCCAAACCCAGGGTGGTCGTGGAAGCAGACTAAAGGAAGTGCCTGGCGAATATTTGTTTTGGTGGGGTTCCTTCCAATGACAGTGGGCAATCTTGGGAATCTGTTGCCTTTCATGGGGTTTTCCGAATTTCCGTTGTTCAGTGCTTTTCTTACGCCCTTTGTGCTGTTTCTTTTTACTCCGATTGAAGTAGCCGTGCTATCAATCGCATTTCGTGAACTCACCAATTGGACGCCTTACTCTAAACCTTCCGAAGCTAGATAATTCGTTGCATTGTTTTGTAAAGAAAGCTAGAGGCCCGCGATTGTGGGTATGACGGATTGGAATAGAGACGATACCTGTCTGTTGGAGCCAAGGGGAAGATAGGGGTTTTCAGTTAGAACGGTTCTTGGCCGGCGCGGAGTTTGATGAGGGATTCTTTGACGAAGGCGAGGTCCTGAGTACCGGGTTCCATATTTTGTGTAGTGCACGACACAGCAGCGTCCGTTTCTTGTTTGGAAGGATATGACCAAAAAAGTGGTTCCTCGATATGCATGGGTTAAGAAGGGGATTCCTTAAGCCCAAATCCTGCCAATCCTCACCACGTAAAGTCTAGGTCTCTTTGGGCTGGGTGTGGCACACATTTCACTTGCCAGTTATTGCGAAGAACGGGCAGGGTTTATCGAAATACTAACCAGAATGAATGGAGGACTGCTCGATCTATTTCATTCGTTTTGGTAGGCTTTCCATCATGTGGACAATGTTTTGGTGGAAAACGAAAGGGCTTCATGGAGCGATATGAATTTTATGGGTATGAAGACCTTTCTGAACCAGACTCGTTGGAATACCAATTTCGTAAAAATTTAGAATTGAATAAGAGCGTAGGGCCATAATGAACGAAGAAATTGCGAGCATGAAAAGTTTATTTTTTAGGATCCACAAGCGGTCAAAGAATGGTTGTCTGGGGTCCCATTGGCTTCTCCTCTTTCTTTTTAGTTGGGTCGCGGTTTTTGTCTCTTGTTCGGCTCAACCATCGGTATCTCCAAACCCAGGAGACCTTCAATCACCAGCTCGAACCCCATCTCTCCCACCTCAAGCCCCAATTTTACGATTGGAAACGGGAGTGCATACAGAGGATATTGTCCGTATTGCTGTTGATAGAGCGAATAATTTTCTCATCACGGGTTCAACGGATAAAACTATTCGAGTGTGGGACATTCACAATAAATCTCTTGTAAAAACGCTACGTCCCCCGATTGCTTCAGGGCATGAAGGGAAAATTCTGGCAGTCGCCATCTCTCCGGATGGAAAAACCATTGCTGCAGGAGGGTATACCGGAACAACGTGGGATCAAAATTTCTCCATCTATATATTTAGTCGTTTGACTGGGCAGATGACCCAGAAATTATCAGGCCTTCCGAGTTCTCTGGGGGATCTTGAATTTTCCCCGGATGGAACCATCCTTCTCGCTACCCTGCATGGAAGAATCGGGTGGTATGCCTATCGAACATCAGATTTCTCGTTAATTGCCAAAGATGAATCCTATTATCCAACGAGTTATGTCTATGGGGTGGCTTTTGATCAGGCTGGCCGATTTGTCACCAGCTCCTATGATGGATTTATTCGACTCTACGATGATGATTTTCATGTCATTGCGAAAGTCCAACTTCCGGTTGTTAAGCGACCCCATGGTCTTGTTTTTTCACCTGACGGCACACAAATCGCCGTGGGCTTTGATGATTCCCCACAAATCGCCTTGCTTTCAGGGGCTGATCTTTCTTGGCTTCCAGCGCAACCGAAAAATGAAGACTCATTCTCTGGGACGTTTACCTCTCTGGCGTGGTCTCAAGATGGGAAATCGTTCTACGGAGGAGGCACGGCTAGAAAAAATGGGGAACATTTTCTTCGGGTATGGTCATTCCCAAATGTCCAGCATTTTTCCGACATACCCCTTACCAATAACACGATTTTAGATTTGGTCTCCTTGAAATCTGGCGGGATAGGCTATGGTGCGGCAAGTGGGTCTTTTGGGCTACTAGATGCGGCGGCGACCCAATCATTCTCCTCAGAATTGGCCATGGCCGATTTTCGTGATAATCACCAAGGCCTCCTGCTGTCAGAAGATGGATCAATCGTCCAATTTGGCACCAAACAATTTGGGAAGGAGGCTTCACAATTCTCCATTCAAACACGAGTGCTTTCTTTCCCTCCAGTTGCGGCTAGCCCCCTTCATCCTCCCATTCACACTTCACAAGAGATTCATGTGGAGGATTGGCTCAATACCACGAATCCTACGATCAATGGGAAGCGACTTTCTTTCGATACCAATGAAGTCTCGCGAAGCCGTGCTATTTCCCCTGACCATCAATCGGCCTTGTTCGGGACATCTTGGAATCTTCGACTATATGATCGACGTGGACGCCAAATTTGGCAAACAGCCATCCCTGGTAATGCCTGGGGAGTCAATATCTCCAATGATGCTCAAGTTGCCATAGCGACCTTAGGTGATGGAACCATTCGGTGGTATCGACTAAAAGATGGGAAAGAATTATTAGCATTTTTCCCTCACCCCGATCATGAACGTTGGGTTATTTGGACCCCATCAGGATTCTATGACGCAGCCCCAGGATCTGAACAATTCATCGGATGGCATAAAAATTATGAAGCAGGCCTTTCGGCAGATTTTTTCCCAGTTGGACGATTTCGTACGATTTCCTATCGACCAAAAATTATTGAAACCATGTTAGCCACTTGGGATGAAAAGGAAGCTATTCGGTTAGCCGATGGGGCGAATCAAAATATTGTGAAACAGGTTGAGCCTATCCCCGCCGACATCCTTCAGACAATTCAATCCCTTCAAGAGCAATTGGAGCATGCCGTTGCCAAGAAACAAGAAACGAAGACGACCTCCTCCAAGCTTTCCTTGGGAGAAAAAGAGACACTCTTCGCGGAATTGCCTCCTGAGGTGGTTATTTTTTCACCTCGACCGACCTTCACGACTTCCGATCCTATTGTGACGATTCACTATGCCGTCATTACCCATTCCTTAGCCCCAGTCAAGGAAATCACCGTTTTGATCGATGGGAAACCGTTGCCAGAAACTCGAGGTATCCGAGTGCTGGGCAATATTTCTACTGGGCAAGACCATCAGACCGTTGACGTTCCCATTCCGCAGAAGAACTCTATCATTTCGTTGGTGGCCAAACATCGGTGGGCCACGAGTGAGCCAGCCACCGTCAAAATTCAATGGGACCAAACAATCGCCAAACCCAATCTCTATATATTGGCCATCGGCCCAGGTGAATATACGAATCCCCGACTCAATGTTTCAACCGCTTCCAAGGATGCCGAGATCATTGCCTCTACGCTTACTCAACAGGCACAAGGCTTGTATGATCGCGTGGAAACCAAAGTCCTTATTAATTCGCAGGCAACTCGAGATAACATTTTAGATGGGTTGGATTGGTTGCATCAGCAGACCACGCAAAAAGACGTCGCCATGATATTTTTTGTTGGGCACTCTGTCTCAGATAAAGGAGGGTTTCCCTATCTGTTAACGCCTGAAAGCCAGATGACGCACCTTCGTCGCACAAGCCTAGCGCTATCAGATATCACGAATGCCGTTGTTTCCATGGCGGGGACAACGGTGATGTTTTTGGACGCATGCCAATCAAACACTCCGCCTGGATCAATGGGTTGTATTCAAGGAGTGAATACGTTGTCTCAAGAATTAGGGAATGCCTCTCGTCCCGTCGTCGCGTTTTTGGCCACGAGCGGTTCTCAACGAGCTATCCATGATCCGTCGTGGAACCATTCGGCGTTCACCACGGCTTTAGTTGAAGGAATGAGTGGGCAAGTGAATGTCTCTGATGCTGGAATCGTCAGCTTGAACCGATTGGAACTCTACCTCTCAGAACGAATTAAAGTTCTGACGCAAGGCCATCAACGACCGACAACCATTAAGCCTCACACAATCCAAGATTTTCCTTTGGCATTGGCAGCAGATGGACAGCCTATTGAAGGTCAAACAGGCATCAGTCCAACGGTGCTCCAAGTACAACCTGCGCAGGAAATTCTCAATCGTCTTCCCCCAATTGTGACAATTCTCTCCCCCTCCGACCAAGAAACAGTCAATTCATCAAATTTGACTATTCGCTATTCGGTAAGAAATCCTTCAGGGGAACCAGTCACCGAAATGGTCGCGCTCGTGGATGGCCGGCCAGCACCAAAGTCGAGGGGGGTGACGGTTCTCAAGGGCCAAGTCCCTCAAACCGGCATACAAGAATTTTCTCTCACTATTCCTGAGCGGACGGTGACCATTTCTCTTATTGCGAAGAATCGCTGGAGTGCCAGTGAACCGACATCTATTCGGCTACGATGGGATAGAAAAGATCAAAAATCAGCCCAAAAACCAAAACTATATGTCTTGGCTGTTGGTATTAGTGCCTATGAGGACCCGACCTTAGCGCTTGAATTTGCTGCCAAGGATGCGCAAGATTTTTCCACGACCTTACACGATCAAATGGGAGGCCTGTATGAGACGGTTACCGTCAAAGAGATCACCGATCATGAGGCGACGAAAGACGAAATTTTGAAGGGCCTGGAGTGGATTGATTCGCAAACCTCGGCGACTGATGTAGCCATGATTTTCTTAGCTGGCCATGGGGTCAACGATAGCGGAGGCATTTATTATTTTTTACCGGTGAATGCTGAAACGAATCGGCTTCGCCGAACAGGACTTTCGTATTCGCACATAAAAAATACGGTTGCGACGTTGAAAGGCAAAACGTTGTTATTTGTTGATTCTTGCCATGCGGGTGACGTTATGGGGATGAGACGGGGAGTCGCCGATATCAATGCCTTGGTGAACGAATTAACCAGCGCGGAGAATGGCGCAGTCGTTTTTGCCTCCTCTACAGGCCGACAGTTTGCGCTTGAAGATCCTGCTTGGGGAAATGGGGCCTTTACCAAAGCGCTTATTGAAGGGTTGCAGGGAGGGGCGGACTATCGGAAAACTGGAGCGATCACTGTCAACATGTTGGACTTATATTTATCCGAACGAGTAAAAGCCCTAACGAATGGCCAACAAACGCCTACCACAACCAAACCTCATACGATACAAGATTTCCCCATCGCTCTCACTGGTGCTAAAGAAATGTAAGTTTGGAGTTTGTGGTCGGTGCCTGAGAAATGATGAGCTGCGATCAGCTGACTAGGGATTGTGGAAATGACCGAGCACGGCGTGATGCAATTCATGCCCGCACACTTCAAAGTTCCATTTAGGACAATAGAGCGTTTGTGAGGAAAAATCATAAAATCCATGCAGCGTTTTAACGGACGGAAAGTCTTGGCCTTGAAAGGCCACAAATGCTATCCCGGGTGTTCCAGTGCGAGCTTGCCATTCTTGATGAAGACTGGGCTGATCGAGAAACACCACATGCAAGTTGGTGAGGTGATGATCTTCGCGATAGGGTCCCGACAGTCCACACCCTCCGAAAACCAGTCCCATCAACACGACTGCGAGGATCCATGGATTGCAAAGCGAAAAGCCAATTTTTTGCTTTGAGAAAAATATTCTGAAAATTGTCAATGGGAATAGAGTAAACACGTTGGGCTCCAAACCACTCAATCTAAATGAGGTATGGAACACAGATCGGACAGGAAATCGAGAATATTAAACAAGGAAACTTCATCGAAGCAGAAACATCTATCAACGGCACTCTACCTTAAGAAATTTTAGAAAATGGTTAAGAGGGGAACGTTTATCCTTTCCGTACTATTGAACGACATTGTTCTAAAACCGCTAATGTGATCATTGGAGATTGTCAAAAGGTCCAGGGTGTAGAATGAAAGGACAAGAGTTGAACTGGATGGCACAAAGGACGCTATCAAGAAATGTGAAGAGGTCTGCTCTGACTTGTGCTGGGGAGGTTGCTCCTCATGAGTTTATCGGCCCTTAAGGGGATGCGGGTGAATTCAAGCAGGAGTATAAAGGAGGCCAGAAAATACTGAGCAGGGCGAGATCGCGTTTGTGAAAAGAATGGGGCCTCTGAGCGAGGCCCCATCTGAAATGAAGAAAGGACTTAGAGGGGTCGCGTTGTGGCGTTCATCCGAGGGAATTATTTTAAGAAAGGCTTCAATGCTTTGATATGATTGCCAATAGCCTCTCCGTCTTTTTCCCAGGCTTCCATAAAGGTATAAAACCTTCCCTTTTCATAGGCTCCAAGAATTGACGCACGGACAACTAATTCCCCTGAGTCTGCCCAAAAAAACCGCGCAATAGTTGATTCCTTATTCAACGCATTCACCGCAGATAATTTCTTGTTCTTCTTCTTGTCTGATTGCCCAGATTTCGATGGCGTGCCTGCTAAGGCCGATTGCGCCATCAATCCATCTTTTAGCACAATCAATAAAAAGCCAAGCTTAGACCCATGCGTTGCTTTAATGCCTTGATCCAGCTTTTTGCATTGATACCCCAAAAATTCTAAATGTTGCACAATCGAATCTTTGGTGGGTGTAGATTCAGCATAAACTTTAATGTCTGAACCAAAGCTCATTATCATCATAACCAAAGCGATCATCAGCGGTTTTGTGTGCATTACACCCCCTTATTTTTAAAAGAATAATCGAAGTATCTGGATGACGACTTTTGTTTTTCTTATGCTTTTAGTTGCGAAAAAGAGTTCCTATGGTCTAAGAAAAAAAGAATCTATTCTGAACTTAATCCAAATGGAAGATTCAATGTCCCACCATCATTGATAAAGGTAGCGGTGTCCTTTCCTACCAGAAATTTGTCGCCACCTTTTGAATTGAACCCTGGCAAAGCATTAAATCCTGGCAATTCAGTAAAATTGACTGGTCCTGCAATGCGTACAGATGGAAAATCTGGATGAACAGAACATCCACCACTTGAACAGGCATTATTATTGAGCTGAAGGGTATTTCCACCTCCCGCAAAACTAGCAATGGGTCCAAAAAGAGAAAATGCCCCACCAGCACTCACTGAAACTAAAGCCCCAGATTGGATATTAAGAGCACTATTGTTAGCTAAGGATACAAGAGGACCATTAATGAACAACGAGCTTTCCTTGCCAGCAACATTGATTAATGAACCATTCCGAATCGTTAATGCACTAGCATCTAAAGAAACAAAAGCATCCCTGGGTATATCTGCAGTTAGGGTGGATCCCCCATTGACATCCAAAAATCCAAGGCCTGTGGCCATGGTACTATTCAACATGACTAACAATGGACTGGTGGCATTAAGGAGCTTCCCGTCCACCCCCCCGCCAAATTGACTTCCATTGGAAAGCGTGAGGACTCCGCCATTGGTTACCCGCACTCCCTCCAACAAGTTTCCCCCATCGTCAGTAAATCCTGTGGCATTTCGCACGTCAAACACCGTATTCCCCACGGTTAAAGTACTGTCATCTACTGTCACTAAGGTATTATGAGATTCTATGGTTGTAGTATCGTTTTCCAAAAATTCAGATTCTTGATTTACACTCAGGACATTTCCTTCAATTCTCACACCCGGAAAACCGTCAACTAAAGATCCTCGAGAATTTAGGATATGAAGAAATCCACCATCAGAAATTTTTACGGTAGCAGGGAGAAGTTCTAGTCCATTTTCCCCAATTTGACGTGAGCTGGACTCAAGGATAAAGGCACTTTTTTCAATATCTAGAAAACTAGCATCAACCGAAATAAGGGTATTAGTTGCAGATAAGATGCTTCCGTCTAGTGTAACTAGATTTCCATTTCCCAAAAAGCGCGCGTCACTATTATTTTTAAGGGAAAGGAGCCCGCCATTACTAATTGTCAATTGACTAGGGATCAATAGATCTCTCCCTTGTAGAGCCCTAAGAACAAATCCCCCTACTGCTTGGATGTTGCTATCGTCACTTGCTATTGCGGTGGCCCCAAGATCAATTTTGCTCCCTATCTGGAGAACTCCGATTCCAAAAGTGGCAGTACTTTCACCAGAGAGCGAAAGGATTCCTCCACTTGTACTGGTAATCGAGGGAGATAGTATGCCACTTAATTCGACATCAATAGTAGGTGAAAAAAATAATGTCGAGGAGATCAATGCGCCTGCATCCAAGGTACTGTGGTCGCTAATCTGAACTAATGTGTCAGATGTGGTCACCTTCCCTGACCCAAAAATGGTGAGCACAACCCCCTGAAAGGGAGTCTTGTCGTTTACTAGTCTAGAGAGATCGACAGTACTAGTTTGGGTAACTCTAAGGAGGCCTCCTTCCGAAACATCCACTGAATTTTTAGGAGAAGTGAAAGTTTGAGGTAGATCGTCGTCGGTTGGAAACAATCTGGTCAAAAGAGAAGTATCTAATAACGTTAGAAGCGAAGGGGTAGCCGAAGGAGAAAATACCCTAAGGGAGCTTTCTTGATTGACTTCCACGAGTGTTGTCGAGGCTGATAGCCTTGCACCGAGGCCATCTGTTACTCCCCGACTACCTATAGAAATTAGAGGCCCTTGAATTTCGGCGTTACTTTCATTGTTAAGACTAAGGACACCGCCTTCATTAATCGTTAACATGCTTGGAGTTGCTCTAGGACCTTCGGAATCACTCTCGATATTTTCGTTTAATGCAATCAAGCGTTGGTTAATTAATTCTTGCTCACTGTCCATTCCCCCAATAAGCTCCAACATTCCATTATTAGCTGATACTAAGGTACTTGTTGAAGATAGACTTGCTCCATCAAGAGAAAGAAAATCACCTTTAATAGTCAACACACTTTCTTGGGTAATGTCGATCACAGGCGCCTTTCCTCCACTGGCTGTTTGGCCAGCCACGAGACGAATGAAATCAGTTTCCACGGGAATGGTGGCACCTCCAGAAGCCCGTAAAATACCACCAGGAATATTAGTGGTTCCGTTGGGGAACTGAAACACGCTGAGTTCTACTGTGCTGTCATCGATGTGGAATAAGGGGCCATTAGTCGTTATTTTTGAGAAATCGTTGGTCACAAGTTCAAAAAACGTTGGGTGACCGTTATCCCCTTCATTATTGCCAAAAAGACTTGTCCAGTCTAAATCGCTCTGTTGATCAATCCGAACCAAGGCGTTAGTGAATGTCACTGAACTTTCCGAGTTTTCATTGGGATTAATGAAAATCCAAGGTCCTCTTGGAATCAAATTGTTCTCGGTGTGAGCACTGAATTGGAATAGCCCACCCAGTGCCAGATTTGAGGAAATTAACTCTACAGGCTTGCCACCAAGGATCAGAGAACTGTTTTGAGCAATCTGGGCAAGGTATCCGTTGCTCCTAATAAATTTTTCTTCAACATCTAGGAAGGAACTATCTAAAAGATTTCCTCTAGCATCAAGCCTGGCTCCATTTAGGATCGACACTAATGGTAAGTTGCCACCGGTGAGAGATGTTGGACCAGGCTGTCTAGTGTTATGAAAAATTCTAAGAACATCACCAGGGACTGAAACCCTACTCCCATCAACCGTCAATACTCCACCTGGAGCCGTGACCTGCCCACTACTGCTGATGCGCAGAAGTTCCCCTGTATTAGTTGCTTGATCTCCAATTTCTAACGTACTTCCATTGAGAACGGATATTAATGGGTTCGGTCCTCCGATCACTGTCCCACCGACCCCAATCCCCTGAAGACCAAAGGTATCAAGCTCATTGGTAATCAACACCGAGCTCGCATTTACGGTCAGAACACCACCTGGAGCCTCCACGTGGGCATTTTCTCCACCCACCAAAAGGAGGTGGCCACTTATTCTCTCAGTATCACGTCCAATTTCTAGAGTACTTCCATTTAGAACTGAAACTAATGGGGCATTTCCTCCAATGAGGTCTGCATTTCCAGGAAGGATGGTGCTTCCACGCATTACTTCGGAAACTGAAATAAGAATATCTGATACTCTTACGGTACTAGCATTGATATTCAATATTCCACCGGGAGCCTCCAGAAGGCTTCCAGACTGGATGCTTGAGAACTGGCCGAAGGTAAGAGCGGCATTGTGCCCTACATCTAAATCCCCTCCATTCAAGACTGATACTAAGGGCACCGCTTTGCCGACCAAGGTTACATCGTCCGCAAAAAGGTTAAGAAATCCATTGTCCACAGTGACTCCACTTGCATTAACCGTCAACAGTCCGCCGGGCGCTGTAATCTTCCCACCGGATTGTAAGTCTAGAAACCTTCCGCCACTCTCAAGCATCCCGCCATCTACAACAGACACTAATGGGACATTTCCGCCAGTGAGTGAAGCGTTGGCATCAATAAGGAAGAGCACCTCATCGGTTACATGTACCGCGCCACCCTCTCTGACTGTCAGGACGCCACCCGGAGCAGTGACTTGGCTGCCTGATTGGATATCCAAAAATCGACCAAAGCCATCGGTGGCGTCACGACCCACATCGAGTGAACTACCGTTGAGAACGGATACTAAGGGGGTGGTCCCCCCGGTGAGAGTGGTATTGGGGTCAATGAGAAAAAGAAGCTGATCGTTTCGGTTGACCACCTGCTCTTCCACCAACAACAGGCCTCCTGGAGTGGTCACTTGGCCTCCAGATTGAAGATCAAGGAAGCGCCCACCACTTTCGAGGGTGCCACCATCAACGACGGACACTAATGGCACATTTCCGCCAGTGAGTGAAGCGTTGACATCAATAAGGAAGAGCACCTCATCAGTTACATGTACCGCGCTACCCTCTCTGACCGTGAGGACGCCACCTGGAGCAGTGACTTGACTGCCTGATTGGATATCTAAAAATCGACCAAAGCCATTGGTGGCGTCGCGGCCTACGTCGAGAATGCTGCCGTTGAGTACCGATACCAAGGGAGTGAGTCCTCCCGTAAGAGTAGTATTGGGGCCAATGAGGAAGAGGAGCTGATCGGTCCGGTTGATTACGTGCTCTTCCACCAGTAACACGCCGCCCGGAGCAGTAACTTGCCCTCCAGATTGTAGATTTAGGAAGCGTCCGCCGCTTTCGAGGGTGCTGCCATTCACCACTGAGACCAAAGGTGTATCGCCGCCGGTGAGTGCCGCATTGGCACTAAGTATAGCTAATACTTCCTCAGCAACCGTGACGTCACTGGCATTGATAGTGAAAACCCCGCCGGGAGTGTTCAAGCTTTGAGTATTGAGTGAAACCAAGTGGCCGTTAATATTACTGGTACTTCCACCATCAACTAATAAAAGAGGGTTGGTATTTGTCAAAGATAGTTTGGATACATCGATGCTTGCGTCATCTACGAATGTTCCTAAGCTGGTCAATGTGCTTCCCCCTTCCACCCGTACTAAGGAATTTTGAATGTTTACTGAGCTTGTATCATCTAGCGAGATGAATTGTGAAATACCATTTACCGAAACTGAAATGTTGCTCCCAACTTTAAGGAATCCTTGGGCTGTCAGCGTACTATCTTCTAGGGCTATCGGGGGTTGGTTGACGCTCAGGGTGCCTCCGTTGGACACTGCTGCGATATACCCCGGTACTTGCACCGTGCTGCCTTCACGGACTTCTATCTGGTTGATCACTTTCACGGCCGTCCCATTCGCTTCGATGAGACCTTCAGAAGAATTATCTGCATCATTCAAACGCACTGTACTATTTTCTACTTCGAGTCCGAGAATATCTGGCAACTTGTCCTGCAGAAATTCGGAGACGCTCACTAATTCGACCACGCCCGCTCCGGTGTTCAGGACGTGCACTAAAATCGGGCCGCTGGCGACGGCCTGGATCAAGCTGGTCGAATCTTGCAGCACATTGTTGCCTAATGTAATGGTTGGGAAGCCTGTGGTGTCTGCTGCGTCAGGATTTTGCAAATTGGCCAACCTCGGTTTCGTAATTTTCCACACGCCATCACCATTGCCATGGACAAATAATTGACTTCCGATTAACTGGAGGTCATTAAGAAAGACCGTTTCATCATCGGTAAAGAGTTGAATGGTACTGGTCTCTGCTAGCAGGCCCAGAGGGGCTCTCAGCTGACGGGCTGGGAGGGTATCCACGAATGTCACCTGCGAATTTTCGAGCTTCACCACAGCTTCCGAAAGAGCGACCGTGCTCGTGGCATCTGCTTTCACCAATTGGTCGAATAGTGACGTCGGCAGGGTCGTCTGGCCGCTGACTCGGAGCAAGCCATGGGCGGTCAAGGTGCTGTCTTTCAATTCAATTGGTGCTTGGGTCAGGGTCACGGTGCCCCCGTTGGCCACGGCGGCCACATACCCGGGAATGGTCACCGCACTCCCCCCACGCGCCTGGACTTGCTCAAAGGTCTGAACGGCCGTAGTGTCGGCTGCAATTAGATCCCCAACACCCAGCGTCACGGTACTCGCATCGGCAACGTCTACCTTCGTAATATTGACCAAATTGCCCACTAAAAAGTTCTGGACCCCCAACAATCGGATGCCCTGGGACCCGCTCAACTCGACTCCAGAAATATTCGTCACTACCTCGCTTGTTCCTTCTTCCACGACATTGGTCCCAAAGGGGTTATAGGTCTCTAACTCGTTGAGGTCGATTGCCCTATTGACGAAGGACGAATTGAATTCCCATTGCACCAAGGCGGTCAGGGTACTACCCACTAACCGCACATCATCAATGACCCCTGCAGTGTCGGGAGTCATGAGCGTCACCTCGACCGCACTATCTTCGGCGAGGAGGCCAAAAGGGGCTCCTTGTTGCTTGGTGGGGAGTCCGCCCAAGATCCTCACATTCGTACCTTCCACCTTCACGACGGCTTCGGTGAGGGTCACGGTGCTAGCCGCATCGGCATCGACGAGGTTCGCGAGGAGCCCTGCAGATAGCGCCCCGGGTGTCGTTACCTTGAGCAAACCTAAGGCCGCTAAGTCACTGCCCAGCAGCCGCACGAGGGGGAGCGAGGCTGCGGTGTTGGTGGCGAGATAGTCACTCACGGTCACGGCACTGTCTTCGGCCAAGAGCGCCACGGGGGCCGTAAAGCCTAACAAGGGGTTTAGGGAGGCGAGGGTGACGCCGGGCGTGTTCTCGACTTTGACGACGGCTTCGGTGAGGGTCACGGTGCTAGTCGCATCGGCGTCGACCAGGCTACTGAGTAGGGTTGTGGGCACATCTTGATTGGTCACCTTGAAGAGACCTCCGGCTTTGAAGGTACTAGATGCCAGCGTTAACAGCGGACTCCCAGTGGTTGTCACGCTATTCCCATTGCTTAGTGCGAATAGGTATCCATCAATGTTGATTTCTGAATTATTGGTGGCCGTGATTGCTCCATTACTGATTTGAACATCGGAAGCGTTTAGGGCCATGAAGTCATCTTGAATGTTCGCCTGTCCTCCATTGAGCGACAGAACCCCACCTGGAGCTATGAGTGAGCTCCCGTTCTTTGCAGAAATGAGATTTCCTCCAACGGTTAATTGGCTGCCATTTGTGACGGTCACCAATGCTTGTTGGCCACCTGTTGCATCCAACATACTTCCATCTAGGTCAATCAATGCGTCGGCAATCGTACTTGTTGCCCCATTTGTCAGAGACAAGACTCCACTCGGGCTCATCAACATCGATGGGTTTGTCGTCAAGAAAGAGGCACCGTCTAAAAGAGTCAAATTACTATTTTGTCCGGAAATCTGGACCAAGGGTTGAGATGAAGCCCGTGCATCAAGCTGTCCATTGCGAAGGGCAATGAGGGTATTTTCTGCAGAAAAAGTGCTGTTTTCTAAATTCAATAAGGCTCCAGATAATTCGACTTCAGTTATTTGGGAATTTCCTGTTTGTCCAATTTGAATGAACTCGGTGGGTGCTTGGACTTGGGAGTTCAATAACCGTAAGCCACCAAACACGGTGGCCGGACCTCCTGTGGTACTGCTTTGAACCCGAAGACCTGCCAATAAGGCATCGGGATTATTGGGATTTCGGAAGGCAGCCAACAATTGAGATGCGACCTGGGGCGAGAAGCCTTCCAGAGCTTGTGCCGGATTAATCTCGCTTGTGCTTCCCGAAAAACCAGTTAAATTTAACTGGAATGGGGGGCCATCCAATGTAGATTGACTGGGGGAAGCCAGAAGGAATGGAGTCGTGATATCAATCAGACTGTTGCCGACCTGGATGAGAGGATCGCCAGGATTGGCTGTGGGAATTTCATTATTCCCAGAAATATCGATAGTTGGAATAATAGGTACCTCATCGGTCCCTGTAGTTACCGAAGTTGGAGTCTCGGTTTGACTTGCTGCTGGTTCTGACAAAAGTTTGACTAATTGTGTCGCTTGAGTCTGCTGCCCGTTTTTTATTTCATCCTTCATTTCTTCTGGAATGGCAGTATGTTGCGGATCGTCTTGCAGGTCTTGGACCTGGCAATATAATGCTTTGCTTTCAAAGGGCGGACTGATGATGCCCCCTACCACTTCCACGCCTTGTTTGGCCGCCAGGAGGACCGGTGCCTTCCCCACAATGTGACTCACGAGTGAGGCACTTCCTTCCTTGAGCTGTACCGTTATTTTTCCCGTTCCCCGGTCTGAGTCGTTGATAAGGGTTTCCGGCTGGCCCAGGGCTGTTTTATGGATATAGTCGGGCGCGTCGGCTGTTTGAGTTGGTCCTTGCCTGGCGTCAGATCCGCCGACTTGAATACTCGCCATGGAGCCAGGATTCACCGTGACCGTGGCTCCCGGGACTTCGAGCTTAATGGGGGCGCCGTCTCGTTTCGTTGCAATGCACACCTGACCGGTCGTGACATGAATGACTTGGTCAAAGCCAGGCTCTTCCGTGACCCGCATTTCGGAGAATTCTTTAAGGGAGACTAAGGCATCATTCCCCACGAGCATGGCCACCATCGATTGGGCGCCGGTTTGGATACGATCCCCAAGCACGACGGGGCCTTTAAAGCGGGCATCCTCAGGTAGATACGTTTGCCCTTCATGGTAGAGCGTTGCCTTTCCCGTCACATTGGAGACGAGCGCGACCGATCCGAGTCCTTGGGCCAGAAGGACTTGAGACCAGAAAAGATGGGTGAGGATAATCATCCAGACAATGGCTTTTACGCTGGTTTTATTATGGGATAGGGGATGTTTCACAGAAGAACTCCTTCTTTTTCGGACGAAAAGAAAAGGTAACGTTAGTTTTTCTGACTATTCAAAATTATGTCACGATAGTTTCGCATTCCATTAATAATGTCAAGCATTGTTCCTTTTTATGTATAGGAATTGCGATGTGTGGGATTCATTTTTAAAAGGTTGTTTAAAAGTTTTATCAGGGAACAGACGAATAAATGGAATCTGATGAAAGTGAGGTAATAGCTTGTAGCTATGATAAGGCGCGGGAAATAGGGCAGAAACGTATCTATTTGGATACATTTTGCGTCAGAAGGGATACAGAAAGATGATAAGAATTGATTATAAAAATTAATTTAGAAGATTTCCTTAGCTTTGTTTATTGTCCAAGGCCTCCATGATGGAGGGTTTCCCTCATCACTCCAGAATATCCTCTCTGATTTCTTGACAAAATTTTGCATCGTCGGTAAAAGCCAGACAGCGTATTAAACGGAACCTTAAGGATCTGAGTCAGATTGGGGAGCAAGGTATGTTCAATTCTTTTTTGATATTTAATGCCAGGAACTCGCATGTTCGGCCCTTCTTTTTTATTCTGATTCTTACCTGTCTTATTGGAGAGCAGTTTACCTTTGGTGCTTTTCCGGCTTTTGCTCAGCAAGCGGAGGCTGAAGTTCTTTTAGCTCAAGCGACCATAGCTTACGATGAAGGGAAATATGATGAAGCCTTACAGTTATTGCAAGAAGCCCAATCTTTCGATCCAAATAATTCTCGCATTCTGTATTATTTGGGGCTAACGTTTCTTGCAAAAAAACAACCAGCCACAGCTATTACAAATCTTCAAAGTGCCTTTGAACTAAGACCTGCAAATTTATTCAATCGTTTTCAATTAGGAGTGGCCCATTTTGCCCTTCATAACTATGACCAAGCGGCTCCTTTTTTGTTTAAGGTCTATGAAGAACAACCCCAGATTGAGGATCTTGGATTTTATGTTGGATTCCTTCGGTATCGAGATCAAGACTATGATAAGGCTCTTGAAGCCTTTGAAGTGAATCGCTCACAAGATCCAGATATTAAGCAGCTCACCTCTTTTTATCGTGGCTTGGTTCTTGGCGTTCTCGGCATTCCTGATCAGGCAATTGTTCAACTTGATGAAGCCTTGAAAATTGAATCGGTGTCTCCTCTCACTCAAGGGGCTATTCAATTGAGAAATGCCTTGGCCGTGGGTCGGCGACCCAATCAGGAAAAAAAACGTTTACGAATTCAAGTGAGCGTGGGAGGATTCTATGATAATAATGTTGCGATAAATCCCAATGCTAGCTCAGATCCTATTGCCCAGAACCTACGAGGTCGAAAGACCAAGTCCGGTGGATTTCTTGCGTCTGCCTTACTTGATTATGCCTGGCTTCGCCATGGCCCATTTGAATCTACTGTCAATTATCAATTTTTTCAAACACTGAATTTTAACGGGAACCTTTCTCGTTTTAATACACAAAGCCATGTCGTCGGTACGGGAGCCTATTATCGAGGAACTGTTTTGGAGAACCCCTATCAGGTTGGACTGGAATATTCTTATGATTATTTATTGTTGGACAACGTTGCTTTCCTGAGCCGACATAATCCGACTCTGTCCTTCCTCCTTGTGGAGCCATCGTTTAAGTTGCCCCTTCTTGGGAGTGTGGGGAATTTGACCTCAGGAATTTTCCGATACCAAGTTAAAGCTTTTTTCAATGAGCCTGCCAATAATGATGCGCGGTTTTTTGGTCCTGATGTCCGAGACGGTTTTAACACTATGGTAGGGGCGTCCCATGTATTTAGACTTTTTAACGATGCTCACTTTGTCCGCTTTGGGTACCAATATGATAATGAAAACACTGACGGTTCAAATTTTACCTATCGAGGACACAAGTTGTTAACGGGAGGCCAAATTTCACTGCCGATACCGACTTTTAAACTGCGGTATAATTTTGATCTTCATAGGCGAAATTATAATGCAAACGCCAATACGTTTTTCCCTACCAATGCTCCCGGGACTGTCAAAAGGAAAGATATGCAATACAATCATCTCGTTCAGCTTGTTGATGAGTTGCCATACAATGTTTCTTTGATTTTCCAATATCAACATCTTCGAAATGATTCAAATATTGGCATCTTTGATTACACCAAAAATGTCTTTTCCCTTATAGTAAATTGGACGTATTAAGGTCTTGAATTTTTCAATTTCCCAGCCCAGCAGAAGATTTCCAAGAAATGCAATTTCACTGAATCTGTAAGAACGGAAAATCATCCAAGATGGATGTCTTTTGCAGTTGTGTATGAGGAAGAAGTGGGGGCACTATAATCAGGAATCTTGGTGGAGGCGGTCGAAGTTAAAAGGGGGCTTGCCCGGCGCGGAGTTTGGTGAGGGATTCTTTGACGAAGGTCAGGTCTTGACTGCCGGGTTCCATGTTTTGTGCGGCGAGCGACCAGGCTTCATCGGTTTCTTGTCTTCGGTCTAAATACCAGAGGGCAATGCCTCGATACCAATTCACGGCGGGTTGATTTGGGAGATCAGCCAGAACCGTATCAAAATGGTTGAGGGCTTCTTGAAAGAGTTTGGGATCATCGATTTTTCGAGAGTCTATTAATAAGACACCATAGTTATATCGAGCTTCATGTTGTTTGGGATCTAACTCTAAGGCCTTTGCCCAGGCTGCCTGGGCCTCTGCTGCGCGGCCTAAGGCTTGATAGGACCGCCCCGCCATAATTTGTCCCTCTACGTCATCAGGGTTTTCTTTGAGCCGTGCCTCCAGCCTGGCTACCATTTCCATGGGGTTTGGTCCACCTCCCATTTCTTCTTGGACGGCCATGAGTTTTTGGGCAGCCTGCATCTGCATCATGCCGTAAATGCCGACGGAGGTCACCAAGACCACTAATCCCGATGCAATCGCGGGGATCCAGCCCTTTCGATGCTTGACTGTCTTCTGGTCGTCGGATTGATCGCCGTTTTTTTCGTGTTTGAGTGCTTCCAAGCGATCTAACAATTGAAGGAGCCGATGTTCGTCTGTGGCCTTGAGCCGTTCATAGTCAGCGAGCTCCATTCGATGATGGGCACGCTCCATCTCTAGTTCTTGTAATGATTGATTGAGGGTCCCTCGTTCGACTTGGAGGTCGGCATATTCTTGTTCCTCGTTATCGTCTAACCCAAAGGAAATGGGGGAAGGGTCTCTTCGCCAAAACGGGAGTGTGATGGCAAAGATCACAATACCCATGACGATGAGAAGCGGAGTGAGGAAGGTAATAATCGGAGGCATGTTAGGAAAGTGGTGCTTACGATTCGAGTTCGTGCTCGAGGCGTTGCCGAGCTTTTTCGTCTAAGGGTGGCGGTGGGGCCGTGGGGCTGGCTGGCGTGCGCCGAACCCAGCCAATGACTTCTTTATAGAGGAAGAGACCTCCTCCCAGCAACAGAATAAAGGGCCCAGCCCAGAGAAACCAATTCACGCCATGGGCTGGCGGTTGCATCATAATATAATCACCGTAGCGGCTGAGGAAATATTCTTTAATATCCTCTGGGCTATGGCCAAGTTTTAATCGATCTCTTACCACTCCACGCATTTGTTGGGCGAGTGGAGCTCCCGATTCCCAAATATTTTCGGTTTGGCAGACTGTGCAGCGGAGCGTTTTCGCAATTTCTCGAACTTGGATGTCTAAGAGTGTTTCATCTTGGACTTCAGCCAACCCGGACCACGGTGTGCTCAAAATAAACAGTGCGGCAACTATCAAGCGAATCATCATGAGAATTATGAGGGGGTACTGACCGGTTGCCCCTTGAGTAAGGGAGCAATGATTTCTTGGGTAATCTTGGTGTACATGTGGCCCGTGACCGGCCCAACATATTTATAGCGGATTTTCCCCTGTTGATCGATGACAAAGGTTTCGGGCACACCATAGACCCCATAGTCGATGGCTAGTTGGCCTTTTACATCTCGCATATGCGCAAAGGTTGTCCCATATTCTTTGAGATATTGTTGGGCATCAGGCAATTTGTCTTGGTAATTGACGCCAATCATGACGAAATTCGGGTCATTTTTAAATAATCGATGAAGCTCGAGCACGCTTTCATGCTCGACCTTGCATTCATAACACCACGACGCCCAAAAATTCAGCAGGACGACCTTCCCCTTGAATTGTTCTAGGGAAATCATTTCGCCAGTTTCCACATCGGGCCCTTCGACCATGGGGGCATCGGTGCCGATGAGCACGGTCGGAATGTGTCGTGGATTTCCCCATAGGCCCTCGTAGAATAAGTAAAAGAGCCCAAGGAGCACGAGAACTAAGGTCAGTTGTGTACTTTTGGTCATTCTTCCCTTTTGCGTGGGCGGAGAATGTTCAAAATGACTCCTAACCCCATAATAATGCCACCGCCCCATACCCAGAGGATCAGGGGGTTGAGGACACCTCGTGCAACAGCCACGCCTTCAGGCGAGACTTCCGGCATAGTCAAAAAGATATGACCCATATTGATCGAATAGATCGCCGATTCGGTTGTGGGTGTTTGGGTAGCGTTGTAGATGCGTTTTTGTGGGCGAAGTTCCGTGATGAGGGTATCCTCTTCAAATACTTGAAAGACACCTTCCGCGGCTTTCCAATTGGCGCCTTCAACATCATGTAAATCGGTGAGTTTCATGCGATAGTCGCCGATGGACATTTCGTCACCAACTTTCATCGAGACGACTTTTTCTGTTTGATAGATCGTTGAGGCAATAATGCCGATCACTAAGACGAGGACTCCAATATGAGTCAACATGGCCGCATAGCGTCGTTGATTCGCGGTAAAGGCAGCCAGGCATCCATTGAAGATATTACTGCTGTTTCGCTGGGCATAGAGTTGCGAAACTTTGCTGAAGTCCATCACGATCGCCATGCCAGAAAAAGCCACCACATAGGTTCCTGTCAGGGCATACAGGTTGCGAATGCCGGTAATCGCCAATAAGGCGACCATCACTGCGCCCGCGATCAGAGGGATCGTAAAACTTTTTTTCAGATTGGCAACTGAGGCTTTCCGCCAAGGTATATACGGGCCAATACCCATCAGAAAGAGCAGACCCAGTGCGATGGGCATGAAGACCGCATTGTAATAGGGTGGGCCGACTGTGACCTTGCCCCCACCGAAGGTTTCAAGAATCAGCGGATAGAGCGTGCCCAAAAATACCGTGGCGGCTGCCACAAGGAAAAATAAATTATTAAAGAGAAAGATGGATTCACGCGAGATGAACGAATCCAGTTCGACTTGAGATTTCAGCTTGGCTGCTCGGAGAATCAGTGCCCCGAAGGCAATGCCGATGACGCTTCCGACAAAAATTAAAATATACAGTCCGCGCTCAGGGTCAGTGGCAAAGGAATGTACAGATGTGAGCACTCCGCTGCGTACTAAGAACGTACCAATGAGGGACAGCGAAAACGTCACAATAATCAGGAAGAGATTCCAGACCTTGAACATTTTGCGTTTTTCTTGCACTAAGACAGAATGCAGGTATGCGGTGCCCACAAGCCAGGGCATGAATGATGCGTTTTCTACTGGATCCCATCCCCAATAACCGCCCCAGCCTAATTCGTAATAGGCCCAATAGCCTCCCAGAAGAATGCCGGTCGTCAGGCACATCCAGGCGAAGGTGGTCCAGCGTTGCGTGACTTTGATCCATTCTTCACCCAAGCGGCCAGAGAACAACGCCGCCATGGCAAAGGAAAAGGGAATGGAAAAGCCCACATACCCCATGTACAACATGGGGGGATGCATGACCATGGCTGGATCTTGTAAGAGCGGATTGAGATCTTTGCCCTCTAATGGGACGGGAAGCAGTCGTTCAAAAGGGCTAGAAAGAAACACAATCAAACAGAGAAATCCGAAAATAATCGCGCATTCCACGCCAATCAGATACGGCATAATGGTTGGCTGCGTGCGCCAATGTATCCAGACCGCTAGCGTGCTAAACACGGAAAGAATAAAGACCCAGAGTAAGAGCGACCCTTCATGGCCGCCCCAGACCGCTGACACGGTATAAAAGAAGGGGAGCTTTGAGTTGGAATTATTGGCGACGTAGAGAACTGAAAAGTCACGGACGATAAACGAATACACCAACGCCAGCATGCCGACGCCTAGTAAGACAAAAATCAAGGTGAGGGCCATGCGCCCTACTCGAGCCCAGTCGGCATTGCGTGTTTTTAAGGCTAAGGCAGCACTGGCCATGCCGAAGACAGACAACACCAATGCGATGGTGACCGAAAAATTTCCAATTTCAATAATCATGTGGGATGGAACCGCGCCCTATGGGGCGAGGGTTTTCATGAAATCTTTTTTGGGAAGTTCGACGCCGGCGCGCTTTAGTTCCATGGGCATGTAGTCTTCAGAATGCTTGGCCATGATCATGGTTGAACGAAAGGTGTGTCCATCATTCCATTGGCCTTCCACTACTGCGCCTTGGCCTTCCTTGAAAAGATCGGGTGGAATGCCTTGAAACGAGACGGGGATGGTCGCGGCACCATCCGTCAGTTCAAAGGTGAGTCCCACGGGTTCTGGCTGCGTTTTCAAGCTGCCTTCCACCACCATGCCGCCTACCCGTACCTTTTTGGTATAGGTCTCGGAGGTAAACGCTTTCACTTCTGACGGTGTCACAAAATACACAATATTTTCCCCAAAATTGCCGAGGGCCAAATACCCTAAGGATCCAGCCACCAGGAGAAGGCTCACAGCAATGGCGACTTTTCTATTTTTATTTGGCAAGGGGCTCAATCTCCGGTTCGTAGAGTTTTTCGTCTTTGATTTCTTTAAATAAAACCATGACTCTCTGGCTCATGGCAAATAGAGCCCAACACATCGAGAGGACCGTCAGCAAATATGCCGCAGTCACGAAACCAAAATTGTTGATCAGGGCGGTATCTTTGGCCTTGAATGTCTTCGTGTCTGCGTCGAGTTGGCCGATAAACACCATCGTTTTCAGCTCGCGAATATTTTCTAATGGCGGACCGGCGTATACGACAGCAAGTGTTGTTGGGCCGTCAACCAATTCAAATGTGGCTTGGCCTTGCTTCGTTTCTCCTGCCAACGTCCCACTTTTGACCATTCCCTGAATTCTAACAGGTTCTGAGGTGCTGGTGCTCTTTATTAAGGTGGCCAAGGAAGTCGTTGATAAATCATGCTGATATTGTTGGAAGGTCATCATTCCCAAAATGAGCAATCCTCCGACCATCATGGCCCATCGTGTATAAAATCCGGTCATGGGGAGGTCTGAGAAAAATGCGTCTGGCTGAACAGGCGGCCCTTTTTAGCCTGGAGCAGGTCGGTCAAATATAAAATCTGCGTGCGAACCATCACCATATAGGCAAACAGGAGCCATGCTCCAATGCTCATTAACGTTAAAGGAATCACCATGTCATCAGAAATGGAGACCCCACGAGTCGAGAACGACATAGGCTGATGTAATGTGCGCCACCATTCCACTGAAAATTTGATAATGGGGAGATCGATTCCACCAACAATGGCCAAGATGGCCGCATAGCGTCCTCCGCTTTCCCGATCATCCACCAGTTTCCTCAGCATCAGATATCCGCCCAAGATCAGCAGGAGCACACTAAAGGAGACCAAACGAGGGTCCCAGGTCCACCAAGCGCCCCAAGTAGGTTTGGCCCAGATGGATCCAGTCACGAGGGCGAGGGCCGTAAACAGGGCGCAAATGCCAGCCGCAGCCTGACACATGTTATCCACAAGCGGGTCTCTTTTCCACAAATACCAGATGCTGCCGAAAAATAAAACCGAATAAGCCAGTGTGCTCGTATGTGCCAGGGGAACATGGACATACATAATCCGGACAAGCTCGCCTTGGTAATAATCGGGTGGAGATGCGAGCAGGCCGGTGTACAGACCTAAAAAGATACAAATGGCCGCAGCCCCGCCAAACCAACCTTTATACCGCTGAATATATCGAATAAACCGATTAAGCATATTCACTATTGTAATGGGACAATCTGATGGAGGAAAGGGCCGAAAGGCCTAATTAGATGGACGAAGCCTCTGGAATATTGAAAGACAGAAAAATGAAATTGTATTTTCTGAATTGATTTGGATCTGCTTATCTTAACATTTCACTCATCAGGTTTTGGCTTAATCGTCTGTGGCGCAAGAACTAAGCATGATTTGTGTTCTAAGGAGTAACAATCACTCATTCAAATGTCAGTCGTTGCTCCCATCCAGGGGCAGAACATGTATGTGTTTGAATTGGTGCGAGGATAGGGAGCTCGATTTTTTTTTGTTTCCTGGTGTTGCGATAGCTACTTGCCTTGCTGGTAAAGATAGCCTTTGTTACCCTCATACATACAGAGCAGTAGACGTTTCTATTTCGAAAAAAGGAGCATGACATATGGGAGAAGTTGATGCAGGACCAGCGGCGCCAGCGAAACCAATGCCAGACTTGACTGCGCTTGAGGTCGATCCTTCCAAAGGGGAAAAATTCTTTAAGGCGGCCTTGATTCATTCCAAGCAAGGGACGACGTGTCGCATGGTGGCTAAGTCATTGACTGATGGACGGCTTGACCTTGTGCATTTTGTGTGT
>JAJDBS010000249.1 GCA_029261235.1 Nitrospirales bacterium | reverse complement strand
TCCTATGCAGCCTCAACCTTTCGGCTACTGGGAAACGACGGTATCGAATATTGGCGTGGGCACCCGCTATCAATTTGTTCTGCATGAAAAACTCACACGCCCTGACCCGGCTTCTCGGTCTCAACCAGATGGCGTCCATGGCCCATCAGAAGTCATCGATCCCTTAACCTTTACCTGGACTGACCAAGAATGGAAGGGGCTGCCACTCGCGGACTACATCATCTATGAGATTCATCCTGGGACCTTCACGCAATCTGGAACATTTGACGACATCATTCCATCCTTACGCTATCTGAGCGACGAGGTAGGCGTGACGGCGATTGAATTGATGCCGATCACTCAATTCCCAGGAGACAGAAATTGGGGCTATGACGGCACCTACCTCTTTGCTCCTCAGAACACGTATGGCGGACCGCAAGCGCTACATCGCCTGATTGATGCTTGCCACAAAGCGGGCCTCGCCGTCGTATTGGATGTGGTCTACAACCACCTGGGACCGGAAGGTAATTACTGGGGAGACTTTGGTCCGTTATTTACGGACCATTACCGCACACCCTGGGGCAGCGCCATCAACTATGATGGCCCTCACAGCGATGCAGTGCGGGATCTAATCATTTCCAATGCTGTGTATTGGACGCAAGACTTCCATATCGACGCCCTTCGATTGGATGCTGTGCACGGAATTTTCGACTCCAGTGTTTCACACATTCTGAAAGATCTTCGAAATGCCGTTCACGCCGAGGCAGAGAAAGCTGGACGCGTGGTCTCTATCATCGCGGAAAGTGACTTCAATGACGTCAAACTTCTCACACCGTCTTCAAAAGGGGGCTATGCTCTGGACGGTCAATGGAACGATGACTTTCACCATGCTCTCCATGCCCTTGTCACAGGGGAACGGCAAGGGTACTACGTGGATTTCGGCTCACTTGATCATCTCGCTACGGCCTTCCGAAAACATTTCGTGCTTTCTGGCCAATATTCACAGCATCGTCACCGCCGACATGGAAATTCCGCCTCGCAAATACTCCCTTCACAATTTGTCGTCTTTGCGCAAAACCATGATCAGATCGGCAATCGTGCCCAAGGCGACCGTCTTTCCACGCTCATTCCCTTTTCGGCGCAGCAAGTCGTTGTCGCTTCAGTTCTACTCTCACCGTTCATCCCGCTGCTCTTCATGGGAGAAGAATACGGAGAACGATCACCTTTCCAGTACTTCATCGATCATGGAGATGAACATTTGATTGAAGCCGTCCGCAAAGGCCGACTAGCAGAGTTCAAGCCCTTTGGCTGGAAAAACATTCCAGACCCGTATGCGATCACAACGTTTGAACATTCCCGCTTAACGCCACTTGAGGCTCGCGACGAGACCCAACAACGTATGGCTGCCTGGACTAAGCAACTCATTGCACTGCGAAAGCAACATGCGTCACTAGGTACTGGCGTCAAAGGTCACCAGTTACGCGTATGGATGAATCCCGAAAAAACCGTCTTAACCCTCTATCGAAAAAACTCCAACGCAGACGCCATGTTGCTCATCCTAGGATTCAATAAAAAACCCACCACAATCACAATTAGCGAACCCAAAGGTAAATGGGCCATCATTCTGGAGAACAACCAGTTCGAATATACTGAACCAAATTCTCCACCACCCTCAGTAGCACCCGTTACTCTTGATCTCATACCCAGCAAACAAATCCTTTCCCTCCCCGCCTTCCCAGCTTGGATCTATAAACAATCATAAAGACTCAAACGAAGACTCCTAACTAGAAAAATCAAAATCATGAAACGGGTTATGTGGATGGAAAATAAATCAGAAGGTCTAGCTGGCGCAACAAAAATTGGGTGGGTTGAAGTTAAGGAAAAAGGAAAACGCCTTGAGTATCAGGATCAAGTCTTTCGATCTTTACGAGGCCAAGGCTACAAAGCAAACTATTTTGATATGGAAACCAGAGAAGAGTACTGGATCTCTGGCTGCAGAAAAGATGGGCGAGATGCCCTATACAATACGGAAGTTGAAATCGATGATGATGATCTAGAGAAATACTGGATAAATATTCGTCATGAGTCTGGAAATATAGGAAAAAGAAAATTTCGTGCCTTGGGAAAATACTGAAAACTAACCCGGATAATGGCTTTGCTTTAACTAGGTTTGAAGAAGACCACGCTCAGAGGTGGAAGTGTGACGAGAAGGGAGAAGGGTTGGTTGTGCCAGGAGATGGGATCGGCCTGGACGCCGCCGAAATTCCCTTTATTGCTGCCCCCGTATATTTCTGAATCGCTATTGAGGAGCTCTCGATACTGACCCGCGCGAGGCACGCCCATACGGTATTGTTCACGTGGCACTGGGGTGAAGTTGCAGGCACAGATCAGACAATCAGCCTGATCCTGTGCGTAGCGAATATAGGTGAGGGTGGAGTTGTCGCTATCGTGTAAATCAATCCATTGAAAACCCTGCCAATCAAAATCGACTTCATAGAGCGCTGGTTCTGATTGATAGAGATGATTCAAATCGGCGATGTATTGTTGCAGGCCACGATGCGAAGCATAATCCAGCAAATGCCATTGCAGACTGTCGTCATGATTCCATTCCCACCATTGCCCGATTTCTGCCCCCATGAAGAGCATTTTTTTTCCAGGATGACCCCACATGTGGCCATAGAGTGCGCGTAGATTGGCAAACCGCTGCCAGTCATCTCCAGGCATTTTGTCCAGCAGCGATTTTTTCCCATGCACAACTTCATCATGAGAAAGCACTAACACGAAATTTTCCGTGAAGGCATACATCAGACCGAAGGTCACTTTGTTTTGATGGAATTTTCGATGGATCGGATCTAGACTGAAATACTCTAAGGTATCGTGCATCCATCCCATGTTCCACTTAAACGTGAACCCTAACCCTCCGACATACGTTGGCTTGGAAATCCCAGGCCATGCCGTTGATTCTTCGGCAATCGTCATAATACCGGGATGCTCTTGATGCGCAACCACATTTAATTCCTTGATGAATTCCACCGCTTCAAGATTTTCGTTTCCGCCATGTTGATTCGCCAGCCACTCGCCGTCTTTACGTGCATAGTCCAGATAGAGCATGGAGGCCACCGCATCCACACGCAGACCATCAATGTGATACCGATCAAACCAACTTAAGGCACTGTTGATGAGGAAGTTTTTGACCTCG
>JAJDBS010000248.1 GCA_029261235.1 Nitrospirales bacterium | reverse complement strand
TCTTTTTTTGATGGCCGTGCCATTAAAAAACCTCCTTTAAGCTGGTTCTTAGGGGTGGCGCAAGACCCCTAAGCCTTCGGAGAACAAGACCGCTTTAGCGGGTTTATGCATAGCATAAACATATCTTGCTATCCGTCTTTTTCTATCATATCACAGGCTTTCCATAATTACAAACTGGCAACGGTTTCTAAAGAATATCTTCCCACCAGAAACAACTTTTTTCTAAGCTACCCACGAACAACAAAACTGGGATTTTATTATCATATGCGCCCAATTTTAATGTTAACCCCTAATTCACGAATAGGTTTGACAACGTGCGCATAGTGTTGATGATTAAAAGTACGGGTCAAATTTTTACCCATTAATCTGAGATTTTATTAATGGAGATTGCATCTATGCGAAAACAGTCTATCCAAGAGAAAAAAGCCGCCCTTCAAGCCGAACTAACCAAAATTGAAGCAGAAGAAAAAAAGGAACTGGAATCAAAATTTAAAGCTATCGGACGTACCATTTTTCAGCAAATGGACAAAGACCAGCCCTTGCGCCAACAAATCACAGAATTATTAACTCAGCACGTAAAAAACAAGGCTGACAGAAAATTGCTTGGTTTAGGAAAAATGGCTTAAAAGCTCAATTCTTCTTTTTCCAGAGGTCTATAAAAATGGGTAAATTTAACAATTTTCTCAGCGGTACTATGCAAATTATTCAGCTTGGGCAATTCGTTGCGGGTATGATTCCCCGTTCTGCGCCAAAATATGAAGAAACGCCCTTAGAAAATACAAGCCCTATGGAGGGTATGGCAAGCGGTGAGGAATTAGCTCAGTACCAATACGGTAAAGGCGGGTTTTATCTTGGCCGTACTCATTCAGACCACGGCCAAGATTTTGAAGTCGGTATTTCTGACGACCGCCATATTTTCCTCGTGGCTGGCAATGCGTCAGGAAAAGGCCGCTCTATTCTTGTTCAAAACGCCCTTCGGTGGCGTGGCGGTTTGGTTGCCATCGACCCAAAAGGAGAACTAGCCTCAATCACCGCCTTAAGACGTGGCACTAAAAAAGAGGCTCTTGGTACAGGTACAAACGTCAGAAATTTTATTGGGCAAGAGGTCGTTATTTTAGACCCCTTCGATGAATGTAAAGGTGCTAGTCGGATTTATAAAAAATCCTACAACCCGCTCACCGATATCGATATTAAAACCGACGCTATGCAAGGTCAGATTAAAAAACTTGCCTCGGCTTGTATTGTTCCAGAAGACGGAAGTAATTCTCATTTCTCAATCAACGGTGAAACCCTGACAGCAGGGACAATTGAAGCTGTTTTGCTAACCCAGCCGAAAAAAAATCACACGTTGAGCTTTGTCAGGCAAATGCTATTAAAGGCATTTGACGGTAAAGACGGTCTTTTAGAATTTCTGCAAGATTTTGATGCGAATGGAGAAAAACAAACTCGACTTCCCGCTGATGGGTTGGCGGCAGAAGCTATCGGCATGCTTGAAGAAGTGGTTGGTTCTGATGAAGCTGGAAGTTTTAAAACCACCCTGTCAAAAAATTGGAAGTGGCTCTCTGAACCACAAATGCAAAGACAGGTGGCCGTGTCTGATGTCTCCCTTAAACATGCCGTACAATCGGGAGCAAGCCTTTATGTGGTTGTGCCGCCCAACAGGATTGCCGATTTCAAATGCTGGCTACGTATCATTTTGCAAACGGCATTCGATGCAAAAATTGCCCTTGGTATAGACCAGCCCACACAACAAACTTTATTTTTAATTGACGAGTTTCCTCTCCTTGGTCGGGTTCAAGAAATCGAACAAAGCGCAGGATTTTTGCGGGGCTTTAATTGCAAACTCGTACCGACAATTCAAAACATTGGGCAGATAAAAACACTCTACCGTGATAATTGGGAAACCTTCTTAGGCAACGCAGGGGCAATTATTGGTTTTTCAACCAATGACCTTGAAACTGAAAAATATCTCTCCGACCGCATGGGTAAAATTTTGGCATGGGAAACCAGTTTTTCGGTGAACTCTGGCGCATCAGCTCAGGGCATGTCTGGTGGTTCGTCGCATGGAAAAACTGCCTCTCAAGCGCAACGTGAAAGAGCGGTGCGTATGCCTAATGAAATCCACGAACAAGGCGCACGTCACACTATGCGGGGTTTTGTTGTCCCTGCTGACGGCAAGCCCTTCATGGTGTTGCGCCAGAATTACGACGATATCCAAGGGCGTGGCTTATTCGATAGCCCGCAATTTATTGCAAATTGGGAACGAAGATTTAGGGGGAAACTATGAATAATCTCAGCGACCTTCAGGTAATTCTATTTTTTTTAAATTTTATCCCAATAATAGGCATCGGCTATACATACCATCTATACGAGAGCGAAAAGTGGCTCTTCGGAAATATCAACCACCAATTAGAAAAAGATAAAGGCCAAGGATTGGTAGGCGAAGCAATCGACCGTAATGAAGCTAGCGCATTTTGGGGTGGTCTTGGTCTTTTAAGTATTTTCGGCGGGTTTTCTATTAACGGTGTGGTCGGTCTTGGCACTTTGGTTTTGTGGTTTGTTTCTAGTATCTGCATGAGCGTGGTTTCATATATGGAGCCAATTATTATTTCGTATAACGCTCGTCAAAGGGAACGAAAAGAACAGCCCCGCCAAACCGCCCATAATGATTTTTCACAAGGGCAACAAAGCTCAAACAATAATAAATCCTCTGAAGATGAGTTTAATTATAATTCTGGGCGGTGGGGCAATAAGGGGCAAACACAAGACCCCAATGCACCACGTGGCTATGAAAATCGGCATCCTGACGATGCAAAATTTTGGGCGCATGTTGATGACCCAACCAACCCAACACACGTTAGGGAAATGTGGTTTAAAGAAATTATGAAACGTGAAAAAGCAAGAAGTGAGGGGCGAAACCCCGACCATGAAAAAGATTCTGATGATGTGAAAAGGGCACTTCTAGGAATACTTAAAAAAAGGAGTAATTAAACAGGCAGAAATAAAAATTAAAGCTTATAGGGGTTGTGCCAGATACCGCAGTTTTGCAAAGCAAC
>JAJDBS010000247.1 GCA_029261235.1 Nitrospirales bacterium | reverse complement strand
CCATGACCTCTGAAACCACATGGGCACAGTCACGATCGCAGTTCGATCCAGGAAAAACGATGATGCCAATATTCAAAAGATTAGGCCTTGTCTCTAGGTCTCTACGATTTCATAGCGAAAATCTTCAATAACCGTATTGGCGAGTAACTTTTGGCACATACTCTTGATGTTGGCTTCAGCGGATTCTTTTTCGGTATCCTGAAGTTCGACTTCTAAGAATTTTCCTACTCGAATATCCTTCGCCGTAGAAAATCCTAGGGTCTGAAGTGATTGCTGGACAGCTCGTCCCTGGGGATCATGAATGCCCTCTTTGAGGGTAATATAGATTCTTGCTTTCATCGACAATGTCTCTTTCCTAGCTAGAGACCCGCTTCAGGACTTCTTGGTAGGTCTCTTCTATTCGGCCCAAATCTTTCCTGAATCGGTCTTTGTCCATCCGCTCCCCTGTTTGAATATCCCAAAAGCGGCAGGTATCTGGCGATATTTCATCAGCTAAAATTATCTGTCCGTTCCAAAGGCCAAACTCTAATTTAAAGTCCACGAGCATCATTCCGCGTTGTTGAAAAAATGGCAATAAAACATCGTTGATTTTTAAGGCTTGATTTCGCAATTCCGCTACTTGTGGAGGAGTTGCGAGCTTGAGTAACCGAATATGATCTTCGGTAATTAACGGATCGCCCAATGAATCATCTTTATAGAAAAATTCAACTAACGGAGGACTAATAAACAGTCCTTCTTCAATTCCTAAACGCTTGATAATGCTACCCGTGGCCCGGTTTCGCACGACCACTTCTATCATAATAATATTGACGCGACGTGCCAGCATCTCGCGGTCATTAATTTCTTGGATGAAATGACTCGGAATACCTGCATCGGCAAGCACCTGAAAGAGGCGTGTGGAAATTTTATTATTCACCACGCCTTTCTCTAATATGGTCCCTTTTTTTTCAGCATTAAAGGCCGTCGCATCGTCCTTGAAATATTGGATGACCTCATCATCTTTATCCGTGAGAAAAATCTTTTTCGCTTTACCTTCGTAAAGCATGTCGCCCTTTTCCATTATGTCATCCTTTACTTGAAGATTTACCTGCTCGTCTTTTTTTTGACAAGGACTTGGTTGCTGGTTTTTCTACCTTACCGAAAACTCGCCTAAAGATCTGTTGCTGATGTCGAACATAGGCTTGAGGGTTAAAGCAGGTCTCAATGTCCTTTGCCGATAAATGCTTGCTGATAAACGGATCATGCTCGATCAACGTTTGAAAATTTCCTTCGTTTTTCCAGGAAGCCATGGCATGCGTTTGTACCTGCTCATAAGCCACTTTTCGAATCGCGCCTTTATTGATCAGAGCCAACAAGAGTCTTTGAGAATAAATAAGGCCTCCCGTCTGCTCTAAGGTCTTCATCATCTGCTTGGGATACACCACCAGCTTAGAGAGGACTTTCGTCAATCGAACCATCATATAATCCAATAAAATTGTGCTATCAGGGATAATGATACGTTCAACGGATGAATGACTGATATCTCGTTCATGCCACAACGCCACATTTTCCATGGCGGCCAGACTGTTGCTGCGAACAAGGCGGGCAAGACCACAGAGATTTTCAGACGCGATAGGGTTTCGCTTATGCGGCATGGCCGATGACCCTTTTTGCCCCGGCTCAAAATATTCTTCGGCTTCTAACACTTCGGTGCGCTGTAAGTGGCGAATTTCTGTGGCCACTTTTTCAATACTCGCAGCAATGAGTGCCAAGACCGAGAGGAACGCGGCATGTCGATCACGCTGAATGATTTGATTGGAAATCGGCGCTGCCCTTAGCCCCAATTCCCGACAGACCGCTTTTTCAACAGATGGAGATATATGTGCAAACGTTCCCATGGCCCCTGATAGTTTTCCGACGGCAATATCAGCAATCGCATGTTTTAAACGTTGTTGTTGACGTTGAAACTCTTGATACCAAATGGCGACTTTCCACCCAAAGGTGATTGGTTCCCCATGAATGCCGTGAGACCGACCAACCGTCATCGTCTCTTGATGCGCGAATGCTAAATCTTTCATGGCATGCAAGAGGGCTTCGAGATCCTCCATCAACAGCTGTGAAGCTTCCACCATCTGCAAAGCCAAGGCCGTATCTAAAATATCTGATGAGGTGAGACCCGCATGAAGGAAACGTGCATCTTTTCCAGCCTGCTCCGCAATCGATTCTAAGAAGGCAATGACATCGTGCTTCGTGACTTGTTCAATGGCTGCAATACGTGCAGGATTAATTGAAACTTTTTTCCGAACCCGTTTTGCAATGCCACGGGGCACATCGCCCATGTGTTCCATGGCCTGGCAGACAGCCAATTCCACATCCAGCCAACGCTCATATCTTCGTTGTTGGGTCCAAATGGCACCCATCTGAGGTCGTGTATACCGTTCAATCATAAGTTAACGAGGAATTAGGGCTGAGTCTTTGATTCGGGTCTTTCCGATTGAGCTGAGGGTCTGTTGGTCTGCTGTCGTTTTTCAGTGAGGCGATCTTCATCACGAAGAATATGATCTAAAATCCCATTCACAAAGCGTTGCGCTTCATCATCCGCAAAACGCTTCGCTAGTTCGATCGCTTCATTAATTGTCGCAGCAGCAGGAATATCTGGTTCCCACAACAATTCATAAGTAGCACATCGAAGAATATTGCGATCGACGACGGGCATTCGTGCAATCGACCAATCCACCGCAAATCGCTGTATCAGTTGATCAATTTCTGACTGATGCTCTTTCACCCCTTCAAGGATACTGGTAGCAAAAGTCCGAACAGTCATTGAGGCAGTCGGATGTTCTTCCCAAAACGCCTCTTGCCATTCTGCATTCTTTGCTTGAAATTCTTGTTGAAACAGTAATTGCAACGCCATTTGTCTGGCCAGACGGCGAGAAGACCCCCCACCTTTGGAGAGGGGCGCTTGAGGAACATCAGATGGAATCGTTGTAGTCATGAATCAGATCTTATCGTAAAAATCCAGAAGGGCGTACGTTGGATCCGCGTAATTCTTTGAGAAGCGAAATCATTTCAATGGCACTTCTGGCCGCTTCGGCACCTTTATTTCGTTCCGACGCTTCTGAACGCTCCATCGCTTGTTCCACGTTATTCGTCGTGAGAACACCAAAAATTACAGGGATGCCAAGTTCCAGAGACACGGCGCCAATCCCACGGCTTGCGTATTCGCTGATATATTCAAAATGAGCGGTTTCTCCACGAATGACCGCACCTAAACAAATCACAACATCAACTTTTTTTGATTGAGCCAACACTTTCGCGGCTAACGGTAACTCAAAAGCTCCTGGAACACGAACCACCTGAATCTGTTCAAGGAGAGTCCCTAATTGCTCTAAGGCCTCTAGAGCACCAGCCTGTAATCGGCTAGTGACAGGTTCATTAAACTTACTGACAACAATCCCGATAGAACAATCTTTTCCATCAAGATTTCCTTCAAAAATGTTCATACTGTTTTGGTGATTCCGTAGAGGCCGTATTCTGCCAGAAAGACAGCGATAGAAGTGTGTACCACTTGCTCCAGGGAACCGCAAGTCCTCACTTACACATTATTGAGAAGATGGTCTAATTTAGCTTTTTTCGTACGAAAAAAATGCACCTTAGCCTTTAGTCGCGCAACTTCAATGGGCACTCGCTCGACAACCAGCAAACGATATTCCTCTCAATCCCAACAATTCCTTAAGGATTATTAGTCATAAGAACAATATTATTGAGGCCTACATTCACTAAAATCTCGTGCGAAGATCTTAAGGTTGCCAGTATGCTTGGAGTTTTTTCCCTCTTTAAGACTAGGATCTAACCATTAGTGACATCCTAGGATATACGCCTCAGATTCAGAGTGCATGGGTACTCAGTCATTCCTACTCACCGCTGTCCCTAGAGAATTGCGGACTCCTAGCCCCTAATCGGTCCTTGTTCGATCGGCGTGAGATGAATGGGGGTGCCGCATTATCGTACCCGAATGGAGCCCCTGTGGAAATTTCTCCTGTTGCCTGAATATGCATTTCAGCTGCTCGAGCAGAGAATTCAGTTGTGGAGTAAGGAGTGAAAGCGAGAGTGGGTCCTGCCGATAGGAGAGCTAGGTCGGTTAGACTGCGGACCTTAGTCGATGCTCAAAACGTTTTCTTCTTTATGGTGAAGTCATCGTTGGGATGAGGCTTGGATTCTGTAAGGACATGGCCTCCAGTAATTTTTGGCATTGTCCATCCACGCTAAAATTCTCTTGGACATAGTTCGCCGCAACGAGGCCCTTGGTGTTTTTCCAGTCTTCGGCGAAGACCTTCTTGATTATTGCGAGCAAGGCCTTCACGAGATCATTACCCTCGCATTCGGGCACAAGGCCGCCAACGTCAATCGTGACAAAATCACGAGGCCCACCAGAATTCACACCGATGACATGTGTGCCACAGGCCATACTTTCAATAAACACGAATCCGAATGGTTCATTGCGAGACGGGTACACTCCCAGATCAGCCAAGGCGTTATAGTTCGCAATCTCTTCGTGCAGCAACGGCCCCAGAAAAATGTATTCCGCAGCTTCGAAGAATCTCGACAAAAAAACGATACTTGGATGCGATGGTACAACGAAGGACGACGACATCAATCGTTGCGGTATCAGATTCCTGATTAATATCGCCAGAAACAAGCCTTACAGGTGGCTTGATTTTCGGGGAGCACTACAATTGTTCAATGTCAAAGCCCAAGCCATCATCATGTGCTTGGGAGATGGTCAACTTTCTGGAGCCATTTCTAAAGCGAGCTGAGGAGGTATTGGACTTTTTGCCGAATAGAATGCTTGCCTCCTATAGGTGACTATTGCCAAGACATGACTCAGTCATGTTTATACCCTAATTTGTAATGTCACTCTGG
The DNA here is from genome assembly GCA_029261235.1 of Nitrospirales bacterium. Taxonomy (GTDB): domain Bacteria; phylum Nitrospirota; class Nitrospiria; order Nitrospirales; family UBA8639; genus Nitrospira_E. The sequence goes on along the minus strand of JAJDBS010000247.1, from coordinate 14,555 downwards.
AGTAGTAGGCTTGAACCAGGATTGGTTCAAGCCTACGATGCCTAGTTCATCACACATCAGTGCTGTCACATGTGTCCTACCCTCAATCGCATTCCACGTCAGGAGTCGCTCCAGTGCTGATCCCTGCGTTGAGGGTGGCATAAGTCTACGTGGGTCTTGCAAAAAGAATAGGTCCCTACCGGTGCTACTGAATCGTCAGGGTCACGGTCGCTTGGTCGGTGCCGCCTTGTCCGTCCTGTAGCGTATAGACAAACGAATCGGTGCCGGAGAAGCCGGGAACGGGAATATACTGAAACGCACCATTAGCCCTGAGGACCAGCTCTCCATGATCGGTATTAATGACCGGAGCCGGAACGACCACAGTGAGTGAATCGCCATCAGGGTCGCTGTCATTGGTCAAGAGCCCTCTGAACGAGGGTGCCCAAAAGACGGAGTTTGGTGAAATGCTGTAGCTGTCATCGGTGGCAGTCGGGTTGGTGTTGGACCCGCCACCGGGTGATACCGATAGGGTCACGGTCGCTTGGTCGGTGCCGCCCTGTCCGTCCTGTAGCGTATAGACAAACGAATCGGTGCCGGAGAAGCCGGGAACGGGAATATACTGAAACGCACCATTGGCCCTGAGGACCAGCTCTCCATGATCGGTATTAGTGACCGGAGCCGGAACGACCACAGTGAGTGAATCGCCATCAGGATCGCTGTCATTGGTCAAGAGCCCTCTGAACGAGGGTGCCCAAAAGACGGAATTTGGTGAAATGTTGTAGCTGTCATTGGTAGCATTTGGATCGCGATTGGAACTAATTAACGTAATGCAGGATGCAAAATTAATTTCTCCTTGCATTTCATCGATGCTGCATTGGGAAAATTGATCGCTTCCATTTATTGAGGGATTCATAAGAAAGTTTCCAGGAGTGCTAGAACAGGCTGAGTCTTCTTGGTTGTCATGTGGTGCTCCAAAATTATGACCCAGTTCATGAGCCACGACGAGCGCTCTGGCGGTCCCTCCTCCACGGATTTCATTCACCCCTACGCCAAATCTGTCGCTACACAAGGCATTCAGATAGGCAATCCCCACGGTGTTTCCACTGAGATCCCGCCCAGTAAATAACGCAGCGATTCCTGGGTGGGTAAAGGCAGATGAATCTGTATAGTTTCCAAATTCCCTTAAGAGAGCGCTTGGATCTGTGGTGCCACTGAGTGGTCCATTCTGCCCTAATTCACGAATCTCCACCAGATTAAGTTGGACTCCGATCTGTTCAGAAAATATTCCATCCACCACATTCATGCGTGCAATGACAGCTGCGTCAGTTGAAGTGCCAAAATCATTTTGTTGCGTTTCGACAAATTCGAGATCTGCTACGACTGCCATGTCTAAGTTCAAGTTCGCTCCTTCGGCAGTGAGGGCAACCCCCTCTTGAAGCTCTCTCACCATGCCCTGAAAGTTTTGAATGGGAGTGGCTGGAACTCCAGGTAACCCGAGCCCACAGGCTTGGACCCCTAAATCACGGGTGTCGGATAAGCGGTAAATCCCCAATTCAGATGTTGAGGCCGAGGGGGGTGTAGAGAGCAAAGACATGAGCACAACCATCGGATCAATAATATAAATTTCTTGCCCGTCCCATATCATCCCGTGCCACCGGTCTTCCACCTGCGTCAGGCGCACCCATGAGTCTTCAACGCCATCAATCTTTCCGCGAAAGAGCTTATTCCTTGAGAGGACTCTCTCTCGTTGGCTTGTTGGCAGATTCGCAATAAGTCGATTATTAGGATCTAGTGTTACGTGAAACACTCTTCCAAACACTTCAAAAGACCAGCTGAATGACGCGCGAGAGGAGTCGAGCTCGGATGAGGCCTGTGTGGCTAGGGTAATCGATGGGAGCGGCTCAAAATATAGAATTTCAAAGTGCTGCTCCTGTGTGAGGGAATCTGTCGTCTCGTTTGCCCAAGTTGGAAGAGTGAGAAAAAGAGTCCCAAGCCCTAAAAGAAAGACCATTCGAAACAACATCTTAGTCATAAAAGCTCCTTAATAGTAGTGGCATATTGATCTCAATTCTTCAAGCAGTTCGACTCAAAGAACCGGTGATTCAATAGGAAATTCTTGGAGGAGAATGTTTTTACAACATTCTTGTGATCGGTTGTTAAAAAACTTAGGAAACTAGAATCTTATAGTGGGGGGGGGGAAAGCTATAGAGAATAATGGAAAACGTCCTTCGTCTTCAAGAGCATTGTCACGTTAACTCATATTTGGCAGACTGGCCTGTATGAAAACCAAACCCATCAACTACCAACACTACCGTTTCCCTGCTGCAATCATCAGTCATGCCGTCTGGCTCTATCATCGCTTCTGCCTCAGCTTCCGTGAAGTCGAAGAACTCCTCTCTGAACGTGGCATCATCGTCACCGATGAATCGATACGGCGCTGGTGTCTGAAGTTTGGCCCTACGTATGCCCGCAAACTAAAAAAACGGCAAGGCCAATTGGGCGATGCATGGCATCTCGATGAAGCGGTCATCATCATCCAAGGAGAGCATCAATACCTCTGGCGTACCGTCGATCAAGATGGTGACACGATTGATATCCTGGTGCAGCGCCGACGCAACAAGAATGCGACCACTCGCTTCTTTCGCTGCCTAATCAAAGGGCAAGGAGGAGAGCCCCGCTGGCTACTTCACGGATAAACTCCGTAGCTATGACGCCGCTCACCGTGAGGTCATACTAGAGGCCGAGCACATCAATATCGTCTACGCCAACAACCGCGCTGAAGTCTCGCATCAGCCGACACGCCAACAAGAATGCCACATACGCAGCTTTGCCTCAGTGAAACAGGCTCAACGATTTTTGACGCTCCATGGGCTCACTCAGAATCTCTTTCGCCTTGGCCGCCACCTCATGCAGGCGGTCAACTCCCGGTTGTGGCGCACACAGTCGTTCCAGGTCTGGAAGAAATCGATGTGTGCATAAACGAAGAAGTGGAATCCGTTCCATTGTGCCTGCAACCAGTTAAGTTGACAAAACCCAGAATCTGCATTTCAGCTGTTTGGGCAGAGGATTCAGTTGTGGAGTAAGGAGTGAAAGCGAGAGTGGGTCCTGCCGATAGGAGAACTAGGTCGGTTAGACTGCGGACCTTAGTCGATGCTCAAAACATTTTCTTCTTTATGGTGAAGTCATCGTTGGGATGAGGCTTGGATTCTGTAAGGACATGGCCTCTAGCAAATTCTGGCATTGTCCATCCACGCTAAAATTCTCTTGGACATAGTTCGCCGCAACGGGGCCCTTGGTTCTTTTCCAGTCTTCTGCGAAAGCTTTCTTGATTATTGCGAGCAAGGCCTTCACGAGATCATCCCCCTCGCATTCGGGCACAAGGCCGCCAACGTCATTCGTGACAAAATCACGAGGCCCACCAGAATTCACACCGATGACAGGTGTGCCACAGGCCATACATTCAATAAAAACGAGTCCGAATGGTTCATTGCGAGACGGGTACACTCCCAGATCAGCCAAGGCGTTATAGTTCGCAATCTCTGCGTGCGGCAACGGCCCCAGAAAAAATGTATTCCGCAGCTTCAAGGTCTCATATGCCAATCGATGATAATGTTCAATCGCATCCTCCGGACCAGAACCAATGACAAGTGTTGCCACATTGGCTTCCTTCTCGTATTGACTCGCAGCATGCAACAGACTATCCAATCGCTTCCAATCTGCAAACTTCCCACAAAACACAATCACTTTGTCTGGTTGCGTATCAATCTTCTTAGGGGCATGTTCGACAGGGCTTGGTGCCAAACTCGTATTGGCTAAAAGGGAAGCCCGACTTTCGAAGAGTGTCGGATTGGCTTGAAACACATTTTTGTCATACCCATTCGGGGACAAAATCATCCGTTCCGATGGAAATTCAGAAAAAACGGCGGCAAACTTTTCCAGCTGTTCACGAGAGATGGCCGCACAGGCATCGACTGTTGATGCCTTAGAAAATACACCTTCTCGCTCCATCATGGGAAGAAATCGTGAGGGATAATCTGGATCAATCCCCTCTTTTTCATGTGAAAACATTTTCAATGCCGTCCCATGGACAAAACACAATAATTGAAAACGGGGTTTCCCATTCCTCAGACGCCGCTCATTAATTCTGCCTATGATCAGAGGATTGAGAAAAGAATGATGTGCGATGGCAAGTGTCACAGGCATTCCTTCCGCCATCTCTGCATTCTCAATGCAACGCTCTACGAATTCTAGGACGTGATCACGATACTGCGTAAACTCGTCATTCGACATTGAATGAAACCGATAGGAACTGACAGGAGATATCGACTCACAAATTGGAATCTCATGCGTAAGCTTCAACACGGAGACAAGAGGATCATTAGACGATTGAGCGGTCGACGGATACACAGAATAGCAGCGCGTATGAGGCATTCGGTTATACGCCGCATGATGAGCTTCATGGAGAATACCAGAGCCCGGCGCAAATTCACCCTCTCGTTGCCAATTATTCGTTCCAAGTTGAAAAATTAACTGTTTATCCATTCCGGGGCTCCATTCTCTCAATCCAGCATCTTTAGATTAGGGTCACAACATTACTAAAGCGACAGTGTTCTTATCGGACAAGCTGATGTTGCACTAAACCATGACCTATCATCTTTAAAACAGAGGTTTCGGGAAACATAAATCGCTATGATCTGATTAAAAGTGATTGTATCAGGTGCTGTGCGGTAAAGCTGTCCCTAGAGAATTGCTAACTCTGCAACCAACGTGTTCTTTTACTAGTGTCCTGCCTGAGTTATTGCCTCTTTCTGGTTTACCTCCCAACCGGCTTTGGGTTCAGTGTCTGGAGTGGAAAGATTCACTTTGCCGAATTCCCACCCCCACAAGGAAGCGACCTGCCAGCCCGATCTAAGAACCATGGGCCAGTCAGACCCCACTCGCAAGATAAACGCCCGACTATCGGTCAGCAAAGTCCAGGGATTGATCCGTCCACGAATTCTTTGATACGTTCCTGTCAGGCAAAAATGCCTTTTATCATTCCTATTCCCAGCACCAAAAGGAGGATAAAAAGACGCCCCATTCCCCTCAGGGGTATTCATTTATTCTTTTATTATTATGAGGCGAATTATGACACATGTATTCTTGAAGCGTGTATCCGCATGGCCTGTGATGTGGGTTCTGCTGGCAATGGGAATGTTAACTGGATGTGAAACGAATCCCTACACCGGACGTTCTCAACTTTTGATGGTGTCAGCTGACCAAATGAACCAGATGGGGGCTACGCAATATGGTGAAGTTCTCAAAGACCCCAAAGTGGTCGTTTCGAAGAATCCTCAAGAGATCGATCCTGTACAACGCGTGGCCAAACGTATAATTGAAGCAGCCAAGCGATCAAAATATGCTGAAGCCGCGAATGCTTTTGACTGGGAAGTGACTGTCATCAAAGATGATAACACCAAAAATGCGTGGGCTATGCCTGGAGGTAAGATTGCCGTCTACACGGGAATTTTCCCAATGGCAAAAGATGAAGCAGGTTTAGCGGCAATCATGGGGCATGAAGTCATTCATGCGTTAGCGCAACATGGTGGAGAACGGATGAGCCATAGCACGATGACTCAGGCCGGATTGACTGTGAGCAATATCGGGTTGGCCATACTTGGAGTTGACCCAGCCCTCAACCAACTAGCCATGCAAGCACTTGGGGCCGGAGCCCAAGGTTTAGTTCTTCTTCCTTTCAGTCGAAAGCATGAATCAGAAGCTGATTATGTGGGCGTTCTTCTGGCTGCTGATGCTGGCTATGACCCACAAGAGGCCATCCATATTTGGGAACGCATGGCAGCGGCATCTGAGGGGGCTCCACCAGAGTTTATGTCCACTCACCCCTCCCATGAAACGCGGATAAGTGATCTCAAGAGTTGGATGCCCGAAGCGATGGCAATTTATAAGGTGGCTCCGAAAGCGGCCTCAGCTCCATTACCCCAGATTACTCCGTCTCCGTCCTCTTCTGCTAAACCCAAATAGGGGGAAACACGTTTCCAGAGACATCTGACAAATCTGGATCGGTTCCTTCCAGTTTTCATACGAGCACCCTTCAGGGGGATTACCGTCTCGCATGAGCTGCTTCGCCTGATGCCTGTCGCCATACTTTCGTGTCTGATTGGAACCTTACTCTCTATTGGGCTCGCCCGCGCGCACAAAGGCCACGGCCCGCCTCAACGGGTTCCGACAAAGGGCTAATCTCCCCATCGATTTCCGCTTCAGTGTCTTGCGTTGAAAGACTCCCTTTGCCCAATTCCCCACCCTACAAGAAAGCGACATGCCGGCCCGATCCGAGAACCAGGGGCCGGTCAGCCATCGCTCACAAGATGAACGCTCGCCTGTCTGTCAGCAATGCCTTCGGATTGAATTAGAAATGAGGTTTTGGGTACGGTGCGATTCTCTCAAAATGGCCGTTTAAATTTCCTATTCTCATTCACTCAAGCGAATGAATTTCCGTCATGGAAGTTTTTTGAAATGTAATTCGGCAGGTTAATGCGTATAGATGACACGCAGGGCGGAAAGCTTGAGGGTACTGCTTTGCAATCGCATTTCCAGATCGGAAATTTTAGTCCTCAGTGCTTGCACTTCTTCATCCCGAATTGTTGGGTTGCGCTTTTTCAGGGTATGCAACCGCTGCAACTCGCCATCTAATTCTTTGTGCATCGACGCGATGGCCGCATTGCGAAACATGGGAAGCTGTTGCGAGGCGATGTCCTCAATGTGTTGTACCTGTTTTTTTAATGTCGCGCGGGTCCTCTCGATCATTTGCCGTACGACTTCCTGATCGATCTTTTCGAGTAGAGGCTCATAGGTGTCAGGTGGTAGTGCTCGCGCAAAGCTTTGCCCCTCCTGGTTGACCAGTAAACGTAATGCGTTGCAAGGAAGGTAGCGACCAATGCCTAACCCGACGGGTGCAGGGCAGTTCGACTCGAATATGGCTTCGATTAAAATGCTGCGAGGAGGAATTTGCGGCATCCGTAACGAGCAGATGCTAACTCGGCCTTTTTCTCCGTTCACAATCATGTCGATAGTCGCGCGGACCAATGGGTGTTCCCAGCTCAGAAAATGCATGTCTTCACGCGCCAACGCGATCTCACGATTCGTTGTCACGGTGATGCCGTCTTCGGGCAATTCAGGAAATTGATCGACCTGTAAATGAGCACCCGGTCGTAGGATCCAACTGCCTAGCGAATGATCTTCAATATCAACCCCATAACAATCAAAGGCCTCTTCGAGGTATCGTGATAAGACGCCCGCTTGTTCGTTTTTATTGATTTCCTTAATCAACGGGTCGGCAATGTCTTTGCGATAACTACTGAGTTCGAGCAATCGGTTTCGACCGAGATTGAGTTGCTCGGTCTTTTGTTCGTGCAAATGCTTGCACTCGCGGACAAAGCTGTCTTCATCGAGGTGTTCGCCAATCAGGTAAGCGGAAAATTGTTCATCCATCTCCGACTTGATATGTTGGCCGGTGATGCAACTCTGCTCAAATGCATTGAGTGCTTGATGGTACCAGTGGCTCAGCCGAGCGTCGATTGAACCTGCCGCGGTAGGCACGTGAATATTGATATCGTGCAGCTGTCCGATTCTATCCAGTCGGCCAATGCGTTGTTCCAGCAAATCGGGGTTATCGGGTAAGTCGAACAACACGATATTGTGGAGAAATTGGAAATTTCGGCCTTCGCCACCAATCTCCGAGCAAATCAATATTTGTGCACCCTCTTCGGCATCGGCAAACGAGGCGGCAGCACGATCTCGCTCCAGGATATTCATGTGCTCGTGAAACACGCCGGCTTGTACACCATGTTTTTTTCGCAGTATTTTTGAGATTGAAACCGCGGTCTCGGCTGTCGCGCAAATCAGGAGGACTTTGTGCGGCGATAGTTCTCGTAATGTATCTGAAAGCCAGTGAATACGGGTCTCGTGTCGGTCGTCGTCAAGTACAGCAGGAATGAAATACCGCTTGGGAAAACCGGTAATCGTCGCACGCGTGTTTCTGAACAACATGCGGCCAGTGCCGTGTTGATCAATTAAATGGTCGATGATCTGTCGTCGAGTTGTGCGTGCCTCGTCATGCGCGGCATTGATGCCTGTGATGTCGAGGGCCTCGCTATCATCAATGAGCGAATGTAATCGCGACAGATCATCTTCAGCCATGACCTGATTGTCGAGTAAAAGATTCACTAGCTCGACAGTCGCGGCATGTTGTTTCTCCTCGTCGACATAGCTTTCGAGGGAGTGAAAGCGCGCAGGGTCGAGTAGTCGCAAGCGGGCAAAATGCCCTGCCGTGCCAAACTGCTCGGGTGTGGCTGTTAATAACAAGACTGAATCTGACTGAGTAGCTAATCTTTCGATGTGTCGATACTCTCGGCTGCTCTCACTCGGGGTCCACTCAAGATGGTGTGCCTCATCGACGACCAACATATCCCAATCGCACGTGGCAATGAATGGGGCGATGTCATCGCGGCAGGCAAAGTCCAATCCGCATAACACGAGGGGGAACTGATCGAAATAGTTTTCAAGAGGTCCTCCCGATTCTTCAAAGTCGTCGACGGCTTCGTCGGTAGGTGAAAAATACTGTTCATCGATGATGGTGAAGGCTAAATTAAAGCGCCGGAGCAATTCCACCAGCCACTGGTGGAGGAGTGGCTCTGGTACGATAATTAATGCACGGTGTATTTTTCCGGTCAGTATCAGGCGGTGCAGGATTAAACCGGCTTCAATTGTTTTACCGAGACCCACTTCATCGGCAAGCAGAACACGCGGGGCTGCTCTATGTGAGACTTCATTGGCAATATACATTTGATGTGGAATCAGGCTGACACGTGCCCCGTGTAAGCCAAAGCTTGCTGATGTTTGTTGGTTGGCAAGGTGTTGCAGCGTTGCCGCGCGCAGTTCAAACCATTTATTACCGTCAATTTGCCCGGCAAACAGTTTGTCTTGGGGTAAATTAAACGTAATTTTATCGGACAGTTCACATTCGTGTATGGTGGTGGTTTCGCCAGTGTCTCGAATACCGTGGTAGTGCACGGTGCCACTGACACGTTCTATTTTCGTGATTGAGAGACACCAACCATCGACACTTGTAATTGAATCACCGACATCAAATTCAACACGCGTCAGCAGGGCTGTTTTTTTTGCATACGTGCGTATTTCGCCGGCGGCAGGAAATTCCATTTGAACCGTACGAACGTCGACGGATTGGACAATGCCCAACCCGAGTGCGGCATCGTTGTCACTCATCCAGCGCTGACCGGGAGTAAAATCAGGCATGTGTTCGTTCATCTTCTTTTCAGAGGTCAGAAATTGTTTGATGACTACGCACGAAAATTAGTTCCGTAGAGGTGATCGTGAGTTTTCTGCATCCCAATCGTTTGGCCAGTTTTTTTTTTGCGCAGGGCGACTTTCTTCTTCTACATTAAAGGCAAATGCCGCAAGCAGGTCTTTCATTTCTGTTTAATTGGCGAATACATTAATCTATGGATATTTCTATGCCCAGCCGTTGTGTGCACGCGTCAACACGAACGTATTGTATCCACCAAAGCAGGCCCTCGCACCACTGATAGGCAACTCATCAGACAGCCGACCACTTTTGTAGCAAAAGAAAAAAAACGAGGTCAAATCTTGGGTTGAGAGTCCCGGATGGAACGAGGCAAACTTGCTAAATGGCCTATAACAGCTCCGCATTGATGATCCTGACACGGTATCTCATGTGCTCAACCATGGTTTGGCCAGGCTAACTGTCTTTTGCGATCAGACTGATGATAAGTCCTTTCTTCAGATGGTGAGTGACGCCCAGCCCCTTGCGCATCGAGGTGTTGCCCTATTGTCTGATGTGGAAGCATGAGTATCTTTGCCTCCCACCCGGACCGGCCAGCTAGGCCGCATACTCGCCACGTTAATGGCCTCTATACTGAACGCGCATCGGTGAGATGGCCCGCTGTTTCGGACCAGGAAAAAAGTCATTGTTGTGGAAGCGGAAGCGTATAAGTCGAGCGTTATCCGCTCAGGGAGCTGCACGTCCTGACTTACACATTATTGAGAAGATGGCCTAATTTGGCTTTTTTCGTACGCAAGTAATGCACGTTGGACTCTTGCGGAGTGATTTCAATGGGTACTCGTTCCACAACCTTCAAACCATACCCCTCAATGCCAACAATTTTTCGAGGGTTATTGGTAATCAGACGAATATTTTTCAATCCTAAATTTACGAGAATTTGAGCCCCAATTCCGTAATCCCGCAAATCAGCTTTGAACCCTAATTGCAAATTCGCTTCCACGGTATCACTGCCTTGGTCCTGCAGATGATAGGCCTTTATTTTATTGGTCAAACCAATGCCCCGCCCCTCTTGATTGAGGTAAAGGAGGACACCCTTCCCTTCCTGTTCAATCAGTTCCATGGCTCGATGAAGCTGATCGCGACAATCACACCGCAACGATCCAAACACATCAGCCGTCAGGCAGCCTGAATGCACTCGAACCATGGTGGGACTCTCATCAATCTCGCCCTTGACCAAGGCAATATGAGTGCCGGCATCTAAATCATTTTCAAATACGACTGCCTCAAATTGTCCAAAGTTAGTTGGAAGCTTGGCTCGAGACATTTCTTTCACAAACGTCTCACGATGGAGTCGATATTGTATCAGATCTTTCACAGTAATGATTTTTAATTGATGCAGCTTCGCAAATTCTCGAAGATGTGGAACCCGAGCCATCGTCCCATCATCATTCATAATTTCACAAATCACAGCAGCAGGTTTCAGCCCTGCTAATCGTGCTAAATCAACAGAACCTTCAGTTTGCCCAGCCCGCCGTAGGACACCACCTTTATGGGCTTTCAGTGGAAAAATATGACCTGGTCGAGCAAAATCAGTGGGCTTCGCGTTGGGATCAACCGCTAATTTTATGGTCGTGGCTCTGTCGGCAGCGGAAATGCCGGTGGTAATATCATTGGCCGCATCAATAGACACGGTAAAGGCCGTTCCAAAGGTGGCTGTATTCTCCTGCGCTTGAGGAGGAAGCTTGAGTTCCTCGACACGCTCGGGAGTTAAGGCAAGGCAAATCAGCCCACGCGCAAATTTTGCCATAAAATTAACCGCATCAGGTGTGACAAGCTCCGCGGCTAGGACTAAGTCACCCTCATTTTCTCGATCCTCATCATCCACCAAAATGATACATTTACCATCCTGGAAATCCTGTAAGGCTTCTGGGATCGTATGGAATGGTGAAGTGTCTGTGGACTCTTTCTCGTTTTTCATAAGTACTGTGTCTCAATTTGAGGTGATTGATACTCTCGTTATCTTCACGAGGCAGGATTTGGATGCACAAATCGCTTTGAACGCTGAACTATCATAACACTAAGTGCCGCTAATCCCGAAACCAGTCCCAGCACCAAAAATCCAGATACGAATGTTCCCGTCAGCTCCTTTAACCAGCCAAAGCCTGTTGGTAAGAGAAAGCCTCCCAATCCACCTGCCGCTCCAATGAAGCCAGATGCCGTGCCCATCATGCCTTGAAACCTCGAGGAGACCACTTGAAAGACTACTCCATTCCCGAATCCCAAACACATCATGATTCCAAGCACAATCGCCAAGGCCCAGATGATGGTTGAAAATTGCCCTGCGACGAAACACAAAATCATGACGACGACAAACAATCCTGGCAACAACGTGAGCCCGCCACATCGATCCGCAAGCCATCCACCGAATGGACGAGCCAGACTCCCAGCCAACGCGGCTAAAGCCGTCAATGAACCAGCTTCGACCATATCGAGATCAAACTGGTCATGAAAGAAAGTTGGCAGATAGCTTGAAAGTCCCACAAACCCACCAAAGGTTACGGCATATAATCCACATAACCAATACATGGATTTCTCCTGTAACCCTTTCGAGAAAAATTCTCGGTACGTGCGTCGTTCTGTTTTCCTAGGACTGTGCCAACGAGCTGGTTGGACTAACCAGAAAAAGACGCACGCTGTTCCCAACACGGGCACCAGCATCAGGGCAAACACCTGATGCCAGCCGTAGAGGGCCGCTAAGCGAGGCGCAAACAATGACGCGAGCAGAACACCACTGTTTCCAACAGCCGCAACGCCCATTGCCAAGCCTTGATGGGCAGTAGGATACGCTTGACTCGCGACCGGGAGCGCTATCGCGAAACTCGCACCCGCGATGCCCAAGATGAGCCCAATAATCACGATTTCTCCGAAACTAGTGCCCCATTGCCACCCAAGCAACAGCGCGATCGCTTCCAGCATGAGAATGGCGAGACCAACGGTTTTCGCTCCAATCCAGTCGCCTAAAGGCCCTACCACAATTCGCAGTATGGCGCCTCCAAGTAAGGGAATTCCAACGAGCAGGCCTTTTTGGAATGCTGAAAGCCCAAATTCTTCAGATATCGGGATGCTCAGGGCGCCAACGAGAAGCCAAACCACGAAGCTGACCTCAAAATGCAACCAAGCGCCCAGTAAACTAGGCCAATGGCCGGATCGAAGAGCGAGCCATCCTTCTTGTATCATTGCTCAATCAACATTCGAATGTTCTTTCGCACGACCATGCACCAATTAGGTAGGGTAGAGCCTAACGAACTCTTAAAAATGGACGCTGACGGACAATTTCTTCAGAGAGCATAGGGCTCTCAAGCCACAGTTCGGCTCAGCCTTTTTATCCATTTTTTAGAAAAAGGCTTTTGCCGTAGGCAAACAATTCATTACAATATCTCAGATACGTGCACAAGGAATCCAAGTACCAGCATTTTCATTCATGCGTATGAAACCATCAAAAAAAGTTCAAAATGAAGTGATTGATATTCAAGCAAATACATCAGACACATCTGATTCAATTGAAGAATTTATTGAAACAAACGAATCTTCCTCAATTGATGTCTTGCCGATGACAGAGGATGAATCTGAACCGAGTAAGGAAGACCAGGATACTACCAAGGACGCCACAACATGGGAAAGTCTGTCCAGGGCCCTTACGCCCACAACGACCTTAGGCCGCTACCTTGCTGAAGTCAGACGTTACCCTTTTCTCACCAAAGAAGAAGAAATTCAACTTTTCCATGAATATCAGCTCGGCACACGAGACGCCGCCGTGAAACTCATTTTAGCTAACCTACGTGTGAGCGTAAAAATTGCGTCAGAATATGGGCTGGCCGGGCTTGATCAAATGGACCTCATTCAAGAAGGCAATGTGGGCCTTTTACAAGCCATGAAAAAATTTGATCCCACAAAAAATGTCCGATTCTATGCGTATGCAGCGTGGTGGGTCCGTGCATTTGTCTTGCGGTATCTCTTGAATAACTTTCGATTAGTGAAAATTGGCACCACACAAGCACAACGCCGGTTGTTCTATAACCTACGCAAGGAAAAAGCTAAGCTTGAACGAGAGGGGTATGTTCCTGATCCCAAACTGTTGGCCGACCGCTTAAATGTCCGTGAACGAGATGTCGTAGAAATGGATCAACGCCTGGGTAGTTGGGAGCTATCGTTGGATGCCCCGATGAACGACGATGGGGAAGGCACGTTTCATGATTTATTGCCAGCCGTTCAAACTCCTGTGGATGACCAGCTGGGCAATACCCAACTTCGCCTCTTGTTCAGAAAAAAGCTCGCTGAATTTGCCAAATCCTTGACTGAGCGTGAAGAAGATATTTTGCGGAACCGGATGCTGTCCGAATCTCCAGTCACCTTGGAAGACTTAGGAAAAAAATATTCGATCACCAAAGAGCGTAGCCGACAGATTGAGGCGAAGATTATCAAAAGATTGCGAGAGTTTATGAAAAAGGATATTCATGACTTTGAATTGCTTAATAAATGAAAATATAGGTACTTTAGCCTAAGCTTAATACCCTGCACGCACTCTCCTCTTCTTTTATTTTATCTTTCTGCTCTACTTTTCTAAATAGAAGCTAGGAAATATCTACCCGAACCCCTCTTGACTTCAATTGAACGAGACTTATCTTGATTTCCAGCAAAGAAAATCGTGCGTCCGTTCAGATGACCCACGAGAAGACAATAACCTAAGCTATCAATCAGTACAAAAGTTCTCATTTATCAAGCCACAAAACCATTGAAGGAGGTACACATGGCAGCCACGAAAGAAAAAAAAGAAACACCAGCCGGAACGAGCGCTAAAGGGTTTCGTCCCCTCGGAGATCGAGTATTTGTCACCTATACCGAAGAATTAGAGCGAACAGCTGGAGGCATTTATGTGCCAGATTCAGCTCGTGAAAAGCCACAACGTGGAACAATTGAAGCCGCAGGAGCTGATGTTGAAAACGTGAAGGTTGGAGACCAAGTCTTATTCGACAAATATTCAGGCACCAAAATCAAGATTGAAAATGATGATTGTTTGATTTTGAAAGAAGAAGATATCTTGGGTGTGTTTGAAAATTAATTCCCGCCAATAAATGCCAATAATAATTTACTCAATATCCATTTACAGATTACAGATGATTTCCAAGGAGGAAATGTATGGCTAAGCAGTTAAGATACAGTGAAAATGCACGGAGTTCGATTCTTTCCGGCGTCAATA
>JAJDBS010000246.1 GCA_029261235.1 Nitrospirales bacterium | reverse complement strand
GATGCCTCGATGTCCTTGGTGTTAGCGAATGAAGTGAATTCCGCGACTGGCCTCCGAGAGTGGTTGGGGGACTATCATTTGGTGGCCATCTATGAGGCCGCGTTGAGTGCGGCCGAGGTCGCCCAGAACTTCACGGCGGGCTCCAATGCGACGACAAACATAGCTCCCCTGGCTGTGGGAGATGCGATTGTCACGTCTCAGGATATTCCTGCGACGGCTGTGGATGTGCTGAGCAATGATGATGCCAATGGGCAGACGATTGATGTTACGACGGTGGTGACGACCGCCCCGATCAACGGCGGCACGGCCGTCGCTAATTCCACGACCGGCACCATTACCTACACGCCCCTTGCTGGCTATACGGGCCCTGACAGCTTTACCTATACCGTGGACGATATTGAAGGCGATACCTCGACGGTCGGCACAGTGACGGTCACGGTCACCGGCGCTCCCCGGACTGTGGCCGATGTCATTGTTACGCCGCAGGATATCTCGGTGACCGCTGTGGATGTGCTAAGCAATGATGATCCCAATGGGCAGACGATTGATATCACGACGGTGGTGACGACCGCTCCGATCAACGGCGGCACAGCCGTTGCTAACCCCACGACCGGCACCATCACCTATACGCCCGGAGTAGGGTACATCGGCCTCGACAGCTTTACTTATACTGTTCAGGATACCGAAGGGCATCCCTCTAATGCTGGCCTCGTCACGGTGACGGTCACCGATCCTAGCGCACCACTCACCCTGGCAGATGTGATCGTCACGCCGCAGAATACCCCCGCGACCGCGGAGGATGTGCTGAGCAATGATGATCCCAATGGGCAGACGATTGATATCACGACGGTGGTGACGACCGCCCCGATCAACGGCGGCACGGCCGTCGCTAATTCCACGACCGGCACCATTACCTACACGCCCGCAGTAGGGTATATCGGCCCCGACAGCTTTACCTATACGGTGGACGACATTGAAGGCGATACCTCGACGGTCGGCACGGTCGCGGTCACCGACATCGGAACTCCCCTTACGGTGGCCGATGTGATCGTCACGCCGCAGAACACCCCCGCGACCGCGGTGGATGTGTTGAGCAATGATGATCCCAATGGACAAACGATTGATGTCACGACGGTGGTGACGACCGCCCCGATCAATGGCGGCACGGCCGTCGCTAACTCCACGACCGGCACCATCACCTACACGCCTCTTGGGGGCTATACGGGCCCTGACAGCTTTACCTATACGGTGGACGACATTGAAGGCGATACCTCGACGGTCGGCACGGTCACGGTCACGGTCAGCAATCCCGGTATCCCGCTTACATTGGCGGATGTGATCGTCACGCCGCAGGATATCCCCGCGACCGCGGTGGATGTGCTGAGCAATGATGATCCCAATGGGCAGACGATTGATGTCACGACGGTGGTGACGACGGTCCCGATCAACGGCGGCACGGCTGTTGCCAACTCCATCACCGGCACCATTACCTACACGCCCGCAGTAGGGTATATCGGCTCCGACAGCTTTACCTATACGGTGGACGACATTGAAGGTGATACCTCGACGGTCGGCACGGTCACGGTCATGGTCACCAATCCCGGTATCCCGCTTACACTGGCGGATGTGATCGTCACGTCGCAAGATACGCCCGCGACCGCGGTGGATGTGTTGAGCAATGATGATCCCAATGGACAAACGATTGATGTCACGACGGTGGTGACGACCGCCCCGATCAATGGCGGTCTCGTCGTTGCTAACCCCATCACCGGTACCATCACCTACACGCCTCCTGGGGGCTATACGGGTCTTGACAGTTTTACCTATACGGTGGACGACATTGAAGGCGATACCTCGACGGTCGGCACGGTCACGGTGACGGTCTTTGCCGCTCCCCTCACGGTGGCCGATGTCATCGTCACGTCGCAAGATACGCCTGCGACCGCGGTGGATGTGTTGAGCAATGATGACCCCAATGGGCAAACGATTGATGTGACGACGGTGATGACGACGGCCCCGATCAACGGCGGCACCGCCGTCGCCAACCCCATTACGGGCACCATCACCTACACGCCTCTTGGGGGCTATTCAGGCCTCGACAGCTTTACTTATACGGTGGACGACATTGAAGGTGATACCTCGACGGTCGGTACGGTCACGGTTACGGTTACCGGTGCTCCTCTCACGACGGCGGATGTGATTGTCACGCCGCAGGATATTCCCGCGACCGCGGTGGATGTGTTGAGCAATGATGACCCCAATGGGCAAACGATTGATGTGACGACGGTGGTGACGACGGCCCCGATCAACGGCGGCACAGCTGTCGCCAACCCCATCACAGGCACTATCACTTACACGCCCGGAGCAGGATATATCGGTCTCGATAGTTTTACTTATACCGTGGATGATGCCGAAGGGGACACTTCAACGGTCGGTACGGTCACAGTCACGGTCACTGATCCCCGCGCTCCACTCACCGTGGCGGATGTGATTATTACACTGCCGGATACCTCCGCGATCGATGTCGACGTACTGAGCAATGATGTTGCCAATGGGCAGACGATTGATGTCACCACGGTGGTCTCGACTGCCCCGATCAACGGCGGCATTGTTGTTGCCAACCCCATCACGGGCACCATTACGTATACCCCCCCTGGTGGCTATACAGGTTCTGACAGTTTTACCTATACCGTGACCGATACGGAAGGCGACACCTCGAACCAGGCTACGGTGACCGTCCTGGTCGGTACTCCGATCATGTCTGATGAATTCAACAGTGGAACACTCAACTCCTTCTGGACATTCTTGGATCCCTTAAGTGATTCGTCGCTTGCGCTCCCCGGAACCCATTTGGAAATCGGGGTCCCAGCGGGCATCACTCATAATCTCTTCCCAGGCAATCTGAACGCGCCACGCCTCTTGCAGAATACAATTAATACAGATTTGGAGTTTGTGGCGAAGTTTGACTCAATGCCCAACGAAGGGGTCCAATTCCAGGGGCTCGTGGTGCAAGAAACCGATCAGACGCTGATTCGTTACGATGTTTACCACGACGGAGCGAGCCTCAACATCTTTGCCGCAATCATCACGAATGGAGCGCTCACGGCCATTACACTCAATGGTCCGGTGACGCTGACTGCGCCTGGCTACCTTCGCATCAACCGAAGTGGAGATCTCTGGACGCTTGCCTATTCGGAGGATGGACAAAATTGGACCAACGCGACTTCATTTACGCACAGTCTGATTGTGAACCAAGTAGGGACCCACTCCGGCAATCAAAACGGAGTGCCAGGTCAGGAGCCAGCCTTCACGTCATCTGTTGATTACTTTAGGAATACATTTGTCACTGGCGCCCCCATCACCATAGCGGATGGAATTGTCACGCCACTAGATACCCCCGCGATCGATGTCGACGTGCTGAGCAATGATGTTGCCAATGGGCAGACGATTGATGTCACCACGGTGGTCACGACGGCCCCGATCAACGGCGGCATTGTTGTTGCCAACCCCATCACGGGCACCATTACGTACACCCCCCCTGGTGGCTATACAGGTCCTGACAGTTTTACCTATACCGTGACCGATACGGAAGGCGACACCTCGAACCAGGCTACGGTGACCGTCCTGGTCGGTACTTCGATCATGTCCGATGAATTCAACAGTGGAACACTCAACTCCTTCTGGACGTTCTTGGATCCCTTAAGTGATTCGTCGCTTGCCCTCTCCGGAACCCATTTGGAAATCGGGGTTCCAGCGGGCATCACTCATAATCTCTTCCCAGGCAATCTGAACGCGCCACGCCTCTTGCAGAATACAATGAATGAAGATTTGGAGTTTGTGGCGAAGTTTGACTCAATGCCCAACGTAGGGGTCCAATTCCAGGGGCTTGTGGTGCAAGAAACCGATCAGACGCTGATTCGTTACGATGTCTACAGCCTCGGAACGAGTCTCAACATCTTTGCCGCAATCATCACGAATGGAAGTCTTACCTCCATACCACTCAATGGTCCGGTGACGCTAACTGCGCCTAGCTACCTTCGCATCAACCGAACAGGAGATCTGTGGACGCTTGCCTATTCGGACGATGGACTAAATTGGACCAACGCGACTTCATTTACGCACAGTCTGATTGTGAACCAAGTAGGGACCCACTCCGGCAATCAAAACGGAGTGCCAGGCCAGGAGCCAGCTTTCACGTCATCTGTTGATTACTTTAGGAATACATTGGGGCCCTGATGACTCGGGAATAGTAGAAAGCCCCCCACTTTCTGATGAGTTAACATGCCGTGATAAAAGGTAACTGACGTGTTAGGCATGTAAGGTGTTCAGTGAGACAAGCATTTCTGTTTTTTGGGGGGATTCGATTAAAAAGGACGACCAAGGCATTAAGTATTGGGCTGCCAAGGTTCAGGCACCTAGGGTGAACCCGGCAGTAAGAGCCGGACAGGGTTTTTTGCTAAGTTGCCGGGCCATCTAGTTAGACTATTTTTTTAAATGTAAAAATTTTGGATTATTGCGTGAATACAATGTATTAATAACTAGATTCGCGTCTTATGGGGTATGTATCCAGTGGGTAGATGAATGGTATATATCCAGTAGGTAGATGCATTTTTGCGCGGCTCTATAACCATGAGACAAAGTCGACATTACCTCAAATTCTTTGAAGAGAAAAGTAAGGCTAACCACTATGTGTCGTTCGTTGATTTCCCTGGCATTTGTTAAATATTTTGGCCCCAAGTGTCCCGGGCATCGTATGGGGTCCGTTTTTTTGACGACTACCACCAACGTTCTATTTCTGTGTGCACTACTAATCATGGGAATGCCGTTGGACGCTCAGGCGGATCCAGCTGAGCTCATTCCGCAAGGGCAAATGCGTGTCGTCTCGGCGAGTTCGGATGAAGGCCGGCAAGACAACGTCTTAGACGGGGTGCCGAGCACCTTTTGGCGCCCGTTCGACCCAACGGGTGCGGAGCCGCCCCATGAAATGATTCTCGACCTCGGAGGGACCTACCTCGTCAGCGAGTTT
>JAJDBS010000245.1 GCA_029261235.1 Nitrospirales bacterium | reverse complement strand
CGGCCTGATCTAACGCCTGCCGAGCGGCCTGCTCAGCTAACGACGCACAATCGTCTTGCGCTTCAGCCCAGAACCGAGTCCGAATCCCCGACACCCGAAAAATATACGACGGGTCTTTTTCCAAAAGACTGGCTATTTCCTCATTCTCGACCCTTCGAGCAGGAAGAGCTGAACCAGTTCCGCAAATTCTTGATGAAAACTGTGACATGGCAGTACGCACTAAGAATTGGACAATTTAACGATTGTCCACTATGGTACAATTATTAGTAGAGTGGTAAATTTGAGACTATCTTGCCTCCACAGCATGACGCAACTTTTTGAAATATAAGAATTTCCACTCTTGGCTCAAATCTTGTATAATTGTCTCAGCAACCTAAGAGCTTCAAGTTCAAACATATCCATAAGCAGATAGATTCATACTCCACACAAACTCAAACATGTCTTATCTGCCAAAAACTATCATAAACACCCGCGCTTCATTAGCTCTTCTCCTGTTTCTGAGCATGCCACTATACGTCGTGGGATGTTCGTCCACGCCAAATGCAACGGAAACCTCTTCACAAGATATTTACTCCTCTGACGAACAAATTTTTGTCGGAGATTCGATCGAAATGAGTTACGACCCCAATGTGATCATGAAGCGGGCCGAATCGTTTTTTGACAAAGAATCCTATGCGGAAGCCGTTGTTGAATACAAACACTTTCTGGATCTACACCAAAATCACACGCTGGCTCCGTATGCTCAATATAAAGTCGGCGTAAGCCATTACAAGCAATTTCGGACCGTTGACCGAGATCCCCTTCCACTCAAAAAATCTATCTCAGAATTCGAAAAATTACTCAAACGATTTCCGGCCAGTCGTTATGAAGTAGAAGCAAAAGAAACCATTCTGACATGTAAGGAACAACTAGTAGAACGACATTTGATGGTTGGAGAATTTTATTACAATCGAGGATCATATCTGGCTGCCGCGCATCGATTCGAAAAAATCATCAACGAATTCCCGGAATTAGAGACAACAGGGCAAGCCATGTTTCAATTAGCCAAAACATATCAAGACTTGGGGATAGAGGAATGGACCCAAGAATGGCTTGTGGCACTTATGAGACAGTACCCCACGAGTGATTATTATTCATCAGCTGAATCACTCTTAGCCAATCTGCATGAGGAACATCCAACGCTTCTGGCTTCTCTTCCCAAGAAACCTTTCATACAAGAACAACCACCCATCGCTCAAGTTACGGATGCATTGCTCCCTCAACAAGTAGATGGTCCAGTGTTCACCAACGCAGGCATACTCCCCAATACCACGGCCCCTGAAACCCAGACTTCTGTATTGACTGAGACAACACACATCCCAGCACCTTGTGCCATCGGCGCGTGGTGCGATTCTGAATCCACGATACCAACTCAGACCTCAGCAACACCATCATTGCCTACCACCGCAGCCTGTAAAACCGGCGACTGGTGCTAACCCAACATCCTGCGCTTCTCTTCTGAGAAATTGGTGAATTTGAAAGTTCGGAAAGTAGTATGATGCGGATTACTGGCCGATGTACCAGCCAATGCCATTGCGCTCAAGGAAGCTGGTAAAGAGAGTCACTGAATCGGTGAAGATCATGACGCCGACGAGGATCAAGAGTGCGCCGCTCACAAAGGATACACCACCTAGATATTTACGAAGATTCTTAAAATAGCTCAAGAAAGTATCCATACCAAAAGCTGCCAAGAAAAATGGGAGTCCCAGACCAAACGAGTACGCTGACAACAACATCACTCCGCCGGACATAGACTCCGTCGTGCTCGCATACGCCAAGATAGTGCCAAGCACAGGCCCAACACAGGGCGTCCAACCTGCCGCAAAAGCCGTCCCGATTAAGTAGGACCCAATATATCCGGCAGGGCGGGATTCAAAATGCATCAACCGGCGTTCAGTCATAAAAATATTGAGTTTCAAAATACCTAGGAGATACAAACCAAAAATGATAATCAGGATACCGCCGATTTTTCTGATGAGATCTTGGTATTCATACAACACCTGTCCAATCAGACTTGCCGAAGCACCGAAAGCAATAAACACAGTTGAAAACCCAGCAATAAATAAAAGCGCATTCAACAAAATGGCCGACTTGAACCGCTCGCGCTCCTCCACCTTGGCCAAATTTTCGACCGATAGCCCGGTGATATAGGATAGATAGGAGGGGACTAATGGAAGCACACAGGGCGAGATAAAAGACAAGAGTCCCGCACTAAACGCCGCAAATAATGATATCTGGCTAATTGAGTCCATCGATTACATGGCTTCCGAAGGAGCTTGGTATGTCTCTGCTAGCAATTCGCTCATGAGCTTCCTCGCCTCTGGGCCATTCCAATCACGTGCCCCAAAAACACGCTGTCGAATGACACCTCTGCGATCAATCACATACGTCATCGGCAAGGTCCGAGCGCCATACGTCAGTCCTACCTGATAATCCGAATCATGTAAGATTGGGAAACTCAATCCCATGGCTTCTTGGAACGGTCGAGTCACAACGGCACCCTGTTGATCAACTGATACCGCCAGAATTTCCATACCTTGAGATCTGAAATCTTGGTACAAGGCTTCCATCGCCTGCATTTCCACTTTACAGGGACCACACCAGGTCGCCCAAAAATTCAAAAACACAACTTTTCCGTGGTATTGAGATAAGGAATGAACCGTCCCATCTAGATCCATTAAACGAAACTCCGGGGCAGGTGCATTAATGGCAGGACGGCTATACGCCACCGTTTGCGCCGATTCTCCACCAACAGTTGAGGATTCAGAATATCCAGAGTCGCAACCCCATATGGGAACGACAAGCAGCAGCAACACCCATCTCCAGGACTTCATCATCGACGCTACCTTTTCAGCTGAAAAAAATCCCTGAGAAAGTCACATTGGAAAAATCTGACCCAGGTATATTATCGTGAGAAATTTCTCTAATCTTTTTCATCATCATAAGATCCTGATATTTTTCTCGTCAATAAACCCTTATCTATTACCCTCTCACGCATTCCCATCTCTCGTAACCGTAAATTTCCATCAGGTTATCATAGACAAGGACATGTCCAATCCGTAGACTACAAAGCCAGTCTTTCCATTCGCACCACCATTACACATGAGCGCCATACAGGTCACGGGTCTTTCTAAAGCCTACGGGTTTTATCGCATTTTTGAAGAGGTGACCTTCGCCATTCATCCAGGAACCTGCTTTGCACTCTTTGGCCCAAACGGTGCGGGGAAAACGACGCTCCTTCGGATCCTGGCGACCCTTCAAACACCATCTGGAGGGCAGTGTACCATTTATGGCCAAGACGGCGTAGCAGAAAAAGAGGCTGTCCGGTCCATCCTCTTGTTTATCGCCCATGGCACACACCTCTATGAAGAACTCAGTGCCACCGAAAATTTACAATTTGCCCTCGCGTTACGAGGCCAATCACTCGAGCCTGCCCAATTGAAACGTGCGCTCGATCAAACAGGCATTGGAGCCTATGGCAATCTCAAAATTCGGCAGTTTTCCGCCGGGATGAAAAAGCGTCTAGCCCTCGCCAAGGCCATTCTGGCTCAGCCCAAACTCTTATTGTTGGATGAACCCTATAACGCCTTAGATGACGGAGGCGTCGCGATTACCAATCAACTCATTCAGGATACCATGAAACGTGGTGGGACGGTGGTCATGACCACCCACGATCGCAACAAGGCTGCAAAAATCGCGACCGAGGGTGCCATTCTTCAAAACGGGCACATACAACTTCTTTCGCCAGAGCAATTACAAACCCATGTCCTTTCTTAATACAATTTACTGGGTGGTCTGGAAAGACCTGATCAGTGAATGGCGCACGCGAGAAACCATCTCTTCGATGCTATTTTTCGCCCTCATCGTCATTCTAGTCTTCAGCTTCAGCTTTGCCATGGACCAGGACGCGGCCCGCCAACTCATCGCTGGAATCATTTGGGTAGCATTCACGTTTACGGGCATTATTGGAATTGGCAAATCGTTCACCTCAGAATTACAAAATGATTGCATAGAATTCCTACAAATGAGCCCAGTTCCTAAGGGAGCGATTTACCTCGGGAAAGTGACAGCAAACTTCCTCTTTATGTTCGCGGTCGAAATTCTCTTATTTCCTCTCTTCGTCATCTTTTTCAATCTCGAAGTCGTCGATTCCGTAGGCATGTTGTTACTCGTCTTTTTTCTCGCCACATTGGGGCTGGCCGCCGTCGGCACACTCTTTTCCGCCCTAACCGTACAAATACGTGCGAGGGAAGTGATGCTCCCCGTCTTGCTTCTCCCTTTGGCCGTTCCGGTTATCATCGCGGCCGTTGAAGCCACACGAGGAATCCTCAATGGCGACCCCTATAACTTCTATTCCCAATGGCTTCATTTGTTGCTTATCTTCGACATCATCTTCACCGTCGTATCCTTCTGGCTCTTCGAATTCATTTTAGATTCATAGGGAATACTGGTTTAAAATAATTCCCCCGCCAAAATCCATTGTCACTCACCTACGCACCCACTACGGAGAAATGAGTTTATGCAGACAACAACCCAATTTAAAGAAACGATGAGAGAGTTGCTTCACTATGCATAAAACAGATTTCCTCATCATTGGCGGTGGTGTCATTGGCCTGAGTATCGCACGCCGATTAAAACAACTGTATACAGATTCATCCGTGGTTATTCTTGAAAAAGAATCCGCCTGTGGCCTCCATGCCAGTGGCCGCAACAGTGGAGTACTCCATGCGGGATTTTACTACTCACCTGATAGCTTGAAAGCTCAGTTCACGAAACAGGGCAATGAACGACTTCGACAATATTGTGAAGAAAAAAATATTGCACTAAACCAATGCGGAAAGCTTGTCGTGGCAAAAGATCACACAGAGCTTCCAGCAATGGACGAACTCGTAAAACGAGGAAAAGCCAATGGCATTCCCTTACAAGAAATCACCGAAGTAGAAGCCAAAGAAATTGAACCACGAGTCAAAACATGGGAGCGTGCCTTGTATTCACCCACGACGGCCACCGTGGATCCTACTCATGTGGTGAATGCCATGGTGAATGATGCTAAGAACGAAGGGGTAGACATTCACTACGACAGCGGATATCAGTCCCGGCAGGGTGCTGTGATCCAGTCCCCCCAAAACTCGTATGAGGCTGGGTATATCGTGAATGCCGCGGGGTTATACGCAGATCACATTGCCCGAGATTTCGGGTTTTCTGAGCATTATCGTATCCTCCCTTTTAAGGGCCTCTATCTTTATTCCAATGAACCTCCAGGAACGATACGAACCAACATTTATCCCGTTCCGGATCTACGAAATCCCTTCTTAGGGGTCCATGTCACCGTCACCGCTCAAGGGAAAGCCAAAATTGGTCCAACCGCCATTCCAGCCTTTTGGCGAGAACAATATGATAGCTTTGGGAATTTTAAATTTTCAGAATTAGTCGATGTTCTCGTACGTCAGGCAGGACTCTTTATGTTTTCCGGATTCGATTTCAAACGTTTAGCGTACGAAGAGATTCAAAAATATTCCCGAACGCATTTAGTCCAACTCGCCACCTCGTTAATGGATGGCATTACCCCTGATAAATATGAGACTTGGGGAAGACCCGGTATTCGCGCACAGCTACTTGACACCAAAAAACGAAAGCTTGAAATGGATTTTGTGTTAGAAGGGGATGATCGATCAATGCATGTCCTCAATGCAGTTTCACCAGCCTTTACCTGCTCCTTACCATTTGCCGAACATGTCTGTGAGAAGATTCAAGCTCAGCTAGAACCCTCATGAAGATCTCTCACTTCTGAATACATTGGAAATACGACTGAGGGACTGCCGGGAGTCAGTAACACAGAATAATTCAAGAAATGCCTGTTCAACTAAATCGCTGTCAGGACTATAAGCAGATCGGCCGTAAAGTTACTCAGAAATTGACGTTGATCAAGATACCAATTCTCCATGACTTTCTGGGCCCAGCGGCTTAAAAAGAATCAATAAAGCTGCGAGCAACGTCAGATTACTGAAGAGTGCCACGACCATGGCAAAGCTTGTTAAGAGTCCAAAATAAATTGTGGGAATAAAACTGGATAAAGCGAGGATAGAAAACCCTGCGGAAATAGTGAACGACGTATAATACATCGCGATGCCTATGCTCCCATGACACGCTTTCACGGTCGCCGTATAGTTTCCATTCTGCTTAAATTCGAGCTGAAATCGGTGGACATAGTGAATCGTATCGTCCACCGCAATCCCAATCGTAATTGCGGCAATGGTGATGGTCATGAGATCCAACGGAATGCCCACCCACCCCATCAGCCCCAAGACCATTCCTGCTGCAAACAAATTTGGCATGATTGCCAGACAACCGATAAAGAAGCCTCGAAAGAGGACCATAAACATGCCTAGAATACTGACGAATACAGCCCCCAACGTGAGTATTTGTGACTTGTATAAGCTTTGAAGCAAATTATTATACAGAACAGCTAACCCAGTCTGATGGACATCAGTTTCAGCAAACCCCATGTCATCCACTAAGTACGCCTTGATTTTATGAATAAGTTCTTTCCGCTTGAGCGTGGGAGCTGATTCGATGAGACGCATGGTAATCCGGGTTTGATTCCCATCGTTGGAAAGGTATGGGGCAATGAGGGCCTTTTGCACTGCTTCCGGGACCCACTTTCGGAGGACGGCCAATTCATAGTCTTCCGGCATGCGCCCATCATTCAGTTCCAGAAAAACCTTCATGCCAGTGGCAATCGACAGCACTTTCCCAACTTCGGGGAGTTGCTCAAGATAGTCATGAATTTCTTCGACTTTGCGAAGCCGATCACCATTAAACCAATAGGTGATCTCGTTTTCGCCCTCCTCTTCCTCGTCGGCAAAAGGATCATCAAAAGCCGTATCGTCCTCTTTTAATTCCTGGAGAGACGCATAAAATTCATCATCAGCCTCAATGACAAATTCAAGGGGAATGGTCCCTCCAAGTTGTGTATCAATGAGTTCCATCCCCTGGTAAATTTCTGTTGAGCTCTTGAAGTGATCAATAAAACGGTTTTCCACTTCCAATTGCGTCACACCCACAAGACCGAAAATGACTAATGCGACGCAGCACCACACGATGGTCTTCGGACGTTGCAGGGAAAGAGTAGCCAAGCTGTTTGTAAACGATTGAGTAAAATCTTTTTGTGCCTTGAATTTCTCTCTGGGTAATAACGTGAGTATGGCAGGGAAGAGAATAAAATTAAGAGCGAACGCAAATGCGATTCCAATAGTCATCGTCCAACCAAAATCAATGACCGGACGGATATCGCTCACCACAAGCGAAAGAAACGCGACGATCGTCGTGATGGCGGTATACAAACACGGCTGCGCCATAATGCGCATGGTTTCAAAAACGAGTGTTTCTTGATCGGCTGTGGGATGACTCTCAATAACAATTCGATACCGCACAATGAGATGGATCGTTAATGACATCGTAATGATGAGTAAGAGCGAAATAAAATTTGATGAAATGACGGTGATCGGCCAGTCTAGCCACCCAAGGAAACCCACCATCACGACAATCGAGATCAGGCAACAGAACATCGGGAGAACAACCCAACGCAACTTTCGAAAGAAGAACATCAGAGCGATAATTAAGAAAAAGACCACTCCAAACCCAAAGAAACGAAGGTCGTGTTCAATAAAGCTCAGCATGTCGGTAGTGATCATTCGCGCACCACCTAAATGCATTGTGGCTTCGCCCTGATGCGTATCAATAATACCTCGTATAACTTGAATGTCTTGACGCTCTTGTTTAACCACCTTGGCATGGTAGTCCTGAAAGGCCTTTGTGGCATGCGCTAATTGTTCAGACTCTTCAGGGGTCAGTCCCGTCAAGACCTTCTTTTCCCTAAGCTGGTTCCGCGTAGCTAAAAGCGAGGTATAGCTTTCATCACCCTTGAAATTCACGAGCAAGGCTGTCGTCTGGCCGTTTGGACTGACAAGATTGTTTGAGTAAATCGGACTTTCCAAAAATTCTTTTCGTGCCAGTTCTTTGTCGATGCCCGGGGTCTCCAATGTTCGCACTTCAGCATTATCCGTCAGCTCTGCAATACTCACCTTGGGACTATTCAACAAAGGGACATCTAATATGGTGAGCACCGAGGACACACGCGGGAATTGGCGCAAGTCATCGCGTAAGGCCTTCAAGTTGTCGAGAGAACTTGGAGAGAGGAGATCGTCTGAAGGTGTGTAGGTAATAATGACGAAATCGTCCGAACCATAGGTTTCAAGCATGGATCGGTAATACCGCAGATCGGGGTCATTCTCCAAAACAATAGATTCGGCTGAAGCATCGAGTTTGAGATCTGGCCCGTGATACCCAAAAAACATCACCATCAGTAAAAAAAGAACTAATGTGATAGCGGGTCGCTCAATGACCGTTTTTTTGTAATAGCGTAAGAACCCAGATTCCATGGGGATTGTTGTGCGAGGTTCAAAGAATTCGACAAATAGTAAACCGAAAAAACGGAAGGACGCGTAGATTCTTTTCAAACACATCCTTTCGTGGAGCAACTCTACCGCACCCAAGCCTCTGTGTACAAAAGGAAGGCTCTTAAGATACTGAAAACCGGAAAGAGAATGGCTTTAAATGATGAATAGGTGGGTTAACGAATAATTGCAGAGACTTACGAACTGATCTCTACAAGAATCTCATGAGCCCCATATCTTGAGATATGAGGCTCATGAGTATTCCAGGGAGTTTCCTGAAACTCCCAAGGTCAAAGCTCTATCCTATGGAACAATGGATCCGCACACGGCTTTCCCAATAACATTGCCGTTCATGCCCTCGGCATCTTCGATTTCATATTCAATGACAGCCTCATTTCCACCGAGATCAACGGTGAGTGTTTTGATTGAGGCAAAGGTAGGAAGACCTTCAATCCCCGCCGATAACACCCGTCCTAAGTCATTACCTGCGTCGTCCTCGCACTTAATCCTTAGTATTTCCACTTGCCCTTCTACTATTGGCACTTCCTGAGTCTTTTCTTGTATTAAAAGAGTCCCCACGCTACCTTCAGGGCCTTCAGGGCCTATAGGCCCCTGCGGACCGGTTGCTCCCGGGAAACCCATCGGTCCCGTTTGCCCATCATCGCCTTGAGATCCTGCTGGCCCAGCTGGTCCTGTCGAGCCGACCGCACCATCTTGTCCATTCGCTCCTGCTGGTCCTGTCAGTCCAACTGCGCCATCTTGTCCATCGGCTCCTGCTGGTCCTGTCGGTCCAACTGCGCCATCTTGTCCATCGACTCCTGCTGGTCCGGCTGC
This sequence comes from Nitrospirales bacterium, assembly GCA_029261235.1. Taxonomy (GTDB): domain Bacteria; phylum Nitrospirota; class Nitrospiria; order Nitrospirales; family UBA8639; genus Nitrospira_E. The sequence continues at coordinate 2,482 of JAJDBS010000245.1, read as the reverse complement.
TCCATCGGCTCCGGCTGGTCCCACTGCCCCATCAGCTCCATCCGTGCCGTCTTGCCCATCGGCTCCGTCTTGTCCATCGGCTCCCGCTGGCCCGGCAGGTCCCGCTCCCCCAATAGTCAAATCATATTCATCATGCTTGCTCTGACCGCTGCCAGTGAAAACAGAGAGTAAATATTCCCCAGATGGTAATTCATCGAAATATGTTGCAACAATTTCAGTTTCCATTGCATCTACAATAACCAACGGACCAATTTCACCGAGCGTGACAACTAAATTCGAAAGATTCACAAAATCAAATGCTTCGCCTTTGATCGTGAACATGGTTTCTCCTCCACCCACCTCCACTGCTACTTCCTTGATCACAAGATGATTTCCTGGCAGGCTGGGATCGGGCTGGGCCGCCAAGGCCAAAGTCGACCAACACAAACCACCAATACAGAGAAATAAAATGAACATATGGGCTGGTCGCAGAGAACGGACTCGAAAACTCATACCTACCTCCTTCGAAAGAATGCACCTTGGATTGATAAGAGACACTGGCAAATTGGAAAATATTAAATTCATACAGGAGTGCATCAAAACTCCCCAACATGGCTCACCTAGAATCATTCGGTTGAATTTTTCCCTCACTTAAACAAACTGGTACAAATGATTCGAAACCCCGCCGAATTGATGCTGTTTTGCAAGAAAAACAGGTGAATGCTTACAACTGAGGAGTAGTCCGTTTACAATGCGGAACACAATTCTAGTGAAATATTGGAGGCATCAAGATGGTATCTGTGAATTGGGAACAAGCTGGGAAGCAATTAAAACAAACGTTGGGGCTCTCACATACGCCTATTGCCATTACGTTTTCTCAAGAAGCTCCAACAGGGGTTCCTCTCCATGATGGGAAAATGCCTGATCCGAGTGCGGATGGACGGACCGGCAAAGTCACGGCGGGCTGTGTCTTTTGGGTTCAATCTGAAGAGCGCACCTTCACAACAAAAGCGGAAGATCATTTTAATTGCAGCGTCGGAAGTGTCACGCACGGGTTAAAAACACTTGAGGACGTGATGAAGAATGAGGATGTTCAGGGTCTATTGGAAACTGAGTGGGTCACTCCCGAAGAAGCGATGCAGCTGCCAGTCGTCAAGAATCGATACAAGTTTATCACCTATGGCCCTATTTCCCAGACAAGCATCGACCCCGATGTGATTCTACTTCGACTCAATGCTTATCAAGGGATGGTGCTTCATGATGCCTTCAGTGATATGCCGATTGTCGGGAAACCACAATGCCACATTATTCCCCTGGCAAAAGAGCAAAACCAGATTGCGATGAGCACGGGATGCACACTCAGCCGCATTCGCACCGGGATGTCACCGGATGAGATGACCTGTGCCATCCCTGGAAGCCGATTCACGGAGGTTGTCGAAAAACTGGCGGCTCGGCGAGAAGCCAATGCTCGTGTGGCAAGCTACGCCAATGCTGATGGTCGTCGATTCAACAAAACGTGATGAGCGAAAATCCTTTACAAACAGTAGCCGACAAACCTCTGCAACAGCCAGGCGCGATCCTGCTCATTTCTTGTTATGAGTTGGGACATCAGCCAATAGGCCTGGCGCAACCCGTAGCCTTTCTCCAGCAGAACGGCTACGACCCAAGTACCTTAGACTTGTCAGTCGAAATGTTTGATACACAACGAATTGAACCCGCCCGCATGGTAGGCATTTCGGTGCCCATGCATACGGCGCTGTCGTTAGGGTGCCAAGTAGCAGAACTTATTCGTCAGATCAATCCCGATGCTCACATCTGTTTTTATGGACTCTATGCCTCGCTAAACGCAGAATATTTACTTGGTCACCTTGCTGATTCCGTCATCGGGGGAGAATATGAGACGCCATTGGTGAATCTCCTCGACCAACTGAATCATCCTCAATCATTACAACACACACCGCACGATACCAGGGCAGCCTCTACGCCCCAGATCGAAGGCGTGAGTCGTGCAAATGCGATGACCCAGCCTGTCTTAAAAAAGTTCAGTGGACCATCCGGTGCTTCAACAAAGGACAAGTCTGAGCGTCCTAACTTTCCTACTCCGACACGCACCACGCTCCCCATGCTATCCGAATACGCCAGCTTAGAATCCCAGGGACAGGAACATGTTGTGGGATACGTGGAAGCCAGTCGAGGATGCCTCCATACCTGTCTGCATTGTCCCATCGTTCCCGTGTATCAAGGCCGATTTTTCTTATTTCCAGCTACGGCCGTGTTAGCAGACATTCGACAACAAGTGAAGGCCGGTGCGGCCCACATCACCTTAGGCGACCCCGACTTTCTCAACGGACCCGGCCATTCCCTGAACATTGTTCGGGCGATGCATAAAGAATTTCCGCACATCACGTTTGATTTCACCACAAAGATCGAACATATCCTGAAGCACCAAGAGACGTTTAAAGAATTTAGTCAGCTAGGATGTCTCTTCGTGATTTCTGCGGTG
>JAJDBS010000244.1 GCA_029261235.1 Nitrospirales bacterium | reverse complement strand
CGATAAACCCTGTACTACCAGTAATAAGTTTGCATGCCATCACTCATTCACGCTTCCTTTCAATTTCCCTAGGTCGCAATAACTATTTTTGAATGAATATGAAAAAAAGAATGATGGCACCCTCCCTGAACACAGCGTCGTCGCCAAACATCCTTCATTTTTTCTAGAACTTGCAAGAATCTTTTTTTGACTAGCACTCCTCATGCTAAGGCTCATAGAGCAACTGGTGTGCCAGACCAAAAAACCGGATGTTTTTGAGGAGGGGGAATACGTCATTTTCACGAAAAGGACAACCTTGCGAAGGACCTCTCTATTGATTACGCAGGAATGAATTCGATCACTATTCATTGGAAATTTTGAACAATCGAGGCAATTGTTTGATTGATATCTTTGAGCACTTTTTCAATAAACACAGGACGGTTAAATCTGCTTTCCCCAACCTCTCAAAAAACACCTGCCACGGAGAAAAATGAGAAAAAAATGATCTAGAAATTTACAGAGTGTTCCCTACGGGGTCATGGCTGAGCATCGAAAAGGAAGTAAAGACACGGCCAGAAGGAAGATTTCTATTCCTTAACACCAGCAATTGGCCCTTAGCCTATGATTTGAAACGGAGGAATCGCCGGCTAGAAAAAGTAAGGGGGGGGGCAATCTCGAAATTCCCAGCGACTCATGGCATTCAAATGGTGCAAAGATTTTATGAATAGCAAACGACGGGAGTGATGAGAGGAAAGAAATAAAGCGGCCAGAACAGGCAGCCAGCTCACTAACCGATCCCACATGACATCGCAGCGTGATCTGTAGGCTTATACGCGTTGTTCTTTATACTGAAATACACAGACTGCTATCAGATGAACAACTCAACCCCACAAGCACGGTAAGTTCCCAGAGGCTTCTGCTACCTGCTACGATAGAATCACGGCTTGATAACCATTTCCAGTCCCATTCGACTCATGACGAGAAACATCCTCTTTGCAGTTTTTGTCCTCATCATTGCCTCGGGCATTGGTCTCTATGCCTACTACCCTGACCTGCAATCAGTATCAACAGACCAACAACCTCCGGCTACAGTGGAAGTCGTGCGCACGTCATTACAAACACGAGTGACTGAAACTGGAACCATTCAGCCTTCAAAAACGATTGAGATTAAATCACAATTTTCCGGCGAAGTGGCTCAATTGTTCGTCTCGACGGGGAAACCAGTTAAAAAGGGAGAGCTATTGGCAATCATTCGCCAAGAATCTAGCCAGGCTCGGCAGGTGGCACAGCTGCGCGCCGCGATTCAGGAAGAACGCTTGAACGTCAATGCGGCACAACGAGAATGGGGGCGATCTCAATCACTATTCACAAAAGGATTCATAGCGCAACAAACCCTAGAAACGGCGGAGCTTGACTATCGGCAGTCGCTTGTACGCTTAGAACTCGCAGAGCGCCAGTTGCTCCTTGCCTTAGGTGGGAATAAGGAACTATTTCAGCGCTATCAAGAAGGTTCGGCGCAGAGCACACGGCCCGAAGAGTTTCAGGTTCGTTCTCCAACAGATGGGACAGTCTTAGAAATTCTCGTCAATGCCGGTGAAATTATTACTTCGGGTACAGCGACATTTGGGGGTGGGACAATCCTCATGAATCTCGCCGATCTTTCTCACATGATTGTCAAAGCCAATATCAACGAAGTGACGATCCCACGAGTGTTGGTAGATCAAAAGGTCGATATCCATTTGGATGCCCTCCCCGGACAATCGTTTCAGGGAACAGTCACTGAAATTGCAACACAAGGTGTGAAAACAGAAAATATTGTCAGCTATGAAGTGACTATCGCTATTGATACCCCGCATAAAGTCCTCAAACCCATGCTCACCGCCAACATCGACATCGTGACCAAGCAATTGGAGGATGTCCTCACCATTCCATTGGAAGCCCTTCGTGTCGAAAACGGTGATGACGTGGTGGATGTATTAATCGGTGAATCGCCTCAAATTCGAAAAGTGCGAGTTGCACTTCGGACAGAAACGCAAGCCGTAATCACCCGAGGCCTCCAAGAAGATGACCAAGTCATCATCCCTTCATTTTAGGCTGACGAGAACTTCCATTTAAGTGGATCGTGACCCGTAATGGCATTGATCATTTTACGTAATATTAGAAAAGTGTATAAAACGGGAAATCTCGAAGTTGCGGCTCTCATCAACCTCACCCTGAATATTGAGCAAGGAGAATTCGTCGCAATTATTGGACAGTCTGGAAGTGGCAAAACAACCCTTTTAGATATTCTTGGATGCTTAAGTCACCCCACGAGCGGAGAGTATTGGCTGGATGGAGATAACGTTCACCTACTCCCTGATTCCCAGTTGACCACAATACGCAACAAAAAAATCGGATTTATATTTCAAACATTTCATTTATTACCCCGAAAAACCGCCTTGGAGAATGTACAACTTCCGATGATGTATGCCAGAGCCTCGCGAGCGATCCAACACGACCGAGCCAGCGAATTATTAACGATGGTTGGGCTTAAAGACCGCCTGTATCATTACAACAATCAGTTATCCGGAGGACAACAACAACGCGTGGCGATTGCAAGGGCATTGGCCAATCGTCCTGCGCTCCTGCTTGCAGACGAACCAACTGGAAACTTAGACAGCCAATCGGGAAACGATATCTTGACCGTGTTTGAACAACTTCACCAACAAGGGCAGACCATCATTATCATCACGCACGACCCGCTTATTGCGCAACGAGCTGAACGCTGCATTACCCTACTCGATGGAAAAATTATGTCTGATGAGATGGCACATCCATCATCAGCAACAAAGGGTTAAGCCCACCTTTACGTATGTTGCTTGCCATCATCCACGATGCCTTTAAAAATCTTTCTGGAAATTTGTTGCGCTCAGGTCTGACGATGTTAGGTGTCATTATTGGCGTGGCTTCTGTGATTGCCATGATCGCAATTGTTGAGGGTGGCCAAGTCTCGCTTGTCAATTCTATTGAGCGATTAGGAACAAATTTACTGTTTGTCTGGAAAAAACGTCTAACCGTGGAAGAGCGCCGATTATATGCGGGGAGATGGACGAAGCTCAAATATGCTGATGCATTGGCCATCAGGCAGAAATTCCCTGAATTGACTGTGGCTCCGGTTGATTATTTTGATGGTCAAATTAAGGCAGGAAAGCGTGATTTTAGTGGACGAATTTACGGAACATCTCCAGAGTATAGTGAAATGAGAAATTTCTTCCCTGCGAAGGGCCGATTTATTACAACTGTCGATATTCAGGAATGGCAGCGTTCAGTGGTCTTAGGGAGTACCATCGCAGAGGTTCTATTTGGCATTGAATCTCCCATAGGAAAAGAGGTGAAAATCTTTCTGCATGGAAGGAATAAAAAAAGAGATAATTCAACTAAGAAAAATGGTAATTCAACGAAAGAGGGCAAGAAGGAACAACCACGTGTTGGCGAATATCGGTTTGTCGTCGTTGGAGTCATGGAAACAAAAGGTGAAAGCCAAGGCAAAGACTGGGATGAAATGATCTTCATTCCCTCCACAACGATGATCCGATACTTCTTAGGAACTGACAGGATTGGTAATTTGGTCATTCATGTTCCAGACCGAAACCGAATGGATGAATTTTCCAAAAAACTGAATCAGTTCCTTGTTCAACGCCATGACGGCGTGGATGATCTCCGTATCCACAATCAGGGAGAATTTTTGAAAACTGTGGAGCAGACTCTCTGGACCTTTCGGATTGTCCTAGGGGGCATTGCCTTTGTTGCACTTCTGGTGGGAGGCGTAGGAATCATGAATATCATGCTGGTGACCGTCACAGAACGAACACGAGAAATTGGATTGAGAATGGCCATTGGAGCAAGGCGTCAAGATATTCTTCTACAATTTTTAATTGAATCCACCACCATAAGTATTATTGGGGGGGGGCTTGGAATCATTCTCGGCATCGTTTCCGCTTATGGATTTGGGAACTTGGTAGCCCAAGCCCTGCCCGGGGGAGGAGATTGGGGAGCGGTGATTGAACCGCCGGCCATACTTATTGCCTTCACCTTCGCTGTCGGGGTAGGGATTCTGTTCGGCCTGTTTCCTGCCATCAAAGCCTCAAAGCTCGATCCCGCTGAGGCCCTGCGTTATCAATAAGCCTACTCAACTCTCACATTGATATTACCGTCATCTGTGAATCCAAACTCAGAACGAGCAGCTGAAGTAGCTTTTCTTCCGATTGTCTGCACAGCGAGTTTTTATGTCCTTCCGCTAAATTGGCAATCAAACATCTCCATTCAATTCATCCCCCAGATTAGTGCCTACTTAGCCCTAGGATTGTGGGTCTATTATAACGTTGAGTGCGTAGCAAAGCTTGGGCTTCAAGCCTACAAAATTCCCGGTGGGATAAAATGGGGAACACTCACGGGAATCATCCTGGGAAGCTTCAATGCGTTCCTCATCCTATACATCGTTCCGGCCTTGGGTGGAAATATACTACTTCTTCGTGATACTCCCCATGCCCAAATTCCGTATTGGGTGATGATGCCTTGGTTTATCCTGTGTATCGCCTGCGCTGTCGAACTGAACTTTCGAGGATTTCTTTTAGGACGATTAGTCTCTTATTGGACAACAACCCTACAGGCACGCCATCTTTCCCCTAAAAGACCTCAGAAATTTTGGGTACTCTACCCACTACTGCTATCCGCCCTCACCTTCTCGTTTGATCCCTTTATGGTAGCCACCTTTGGCTCCCTACATTGGATCGCGGTCTGGGATGGTCTGATATGGGGATGGATGTGGATACGGATGACCAATCTCTACGCGGTCATGACCGCCCATGCCATTGAGGTCATCATCCTCTACCTCGCGGTTCGGACCGCACTCCTCTAACCCCATTTTGTCCGGCACGATCGTTCGATTACAATTAGGCAGGAGAAATCACTAAAATCATCATCTCATCGTGTCCTAATTGACGACTTCATCACTACGAAAATTACCAGGAGCCCTCATGACAGAATTGGCAAAATATGTGTTGTACTTTATTATCGGTGGAACCTTGGTGAGTGTGTCAACGTATCTAGGAAGTCATGGGAAAGGATTTGTCGCAGCATTAGCTAGCACTCTACCCGTCATTAGCGGCGTCACCTTTATCCTCGTCTATCTCAATGCTGGGGATTCTCCTACCGTCTCCTTCGCGAAAAACTTGATTTGGCTCTCCCCTCCATGGTTTGTCTATGTCTTCACCATGATTGCCGCCGTGCCGAAATTAGGGTTTTGGCCGGCTTACGCACTCGCCATTGCGCTCTACATCGTGGGAGTCGGGATCACACGCCTCTTCATTCATTAATCAATAGAGAAAAGCTCACAAACAACATGAGCGAAAGGTTTCGATCATGACGGATTTCATCAAACCGAGCATCCATGCCTTTTTGGTCTGCGATACGATTATCATTGATAGCCTCACTGGCAAGAAAAGTATCATTGGTGCCTTTACCCATCTTTGGGCCAAAACCTTTCCGTGCCAACATCCTCAAGTTGGCGTGTACTTTTCCTTGAGTGATGCCGAAGGCCAATACGCCTTTGATATTCAACTCATTTACCTCAACCAGGATCAAATGGTAGGAAAGGGCACACTCCCGCCTCTCGACATTCACAATCGCCTGGCCACTCATGATTTCGGAGTCAACATCCCCTATTTAGTCTTTCCAGGTCCAGGGAAATACGAATTTCGTCTCTATGCCGATGGCAACTTCATTACCCAGAAAGACTTCCAAGTCATTCAACAAGAGACACCAGAAAATCCGCCAGAATGAAATATCGACAACTTAGCACCAGCCAAGGGAAAAGCCTGGCGTCATTTCATCTTAGCTATCGTGCCTTTCGAAAATTCGTCTGTTGAAAAATCCGCTAATAACTCCCTGATCAATGGCACAACGACAAGCAGCCTCTACGGATTTATCCCCTGGGATAATGTCTATTCCTTCACATGCATAACCATGCTGGGAACAAGCCATTACATTCAAATAGTGTCGCTCCTTAGCGCCTTTCATCTTGATGATGAAATGAGCCCGCCCTTTCGTCTCTCCCCACCCTAAATATTTCGCATCGCTGTCCCGCAACACGTACGCTTTCTATTTTTCAGCAAAATACACACGACCAGGTAACAACCCACAGCAAGAAGACACTATTCTTTTTGAAAACACTGTCGCTTCGTTGAAAGTTTTCAACTTTTTCGCCTCTCCACCGAAGAACTACCCTAGCTGGGCAATGAGCTCGAGTCGGTGACCTGTTGCTCAAAAAATGAATAACTGCCACACACAAGGAAAATTCATGACCCGACACCATCGTTCACTCCAAATATCACCAATTAGCATGCTCATCACTCTCTTATTGCTCTTGGCATTCCCTGCAACCACAAACAGTCAGGTAGTGGGGAAGGGGTATAACAATAGTCTCATTTATAAAATGCAATCCGACACCAACACCGTGTATATTCTCGGATCAATCCATATTCTGGCTGAAGAATATTACCCTCTCACTCGGGCTTTCTCATATTCATATTACAATTCACAAAAAGTCATATTTGAAATTGACCCGGAAGTACTATTTTCATTGTCCCCAGATAAAACCCTTGAAGATTATCATTACTTTCAAGACGGGAAGACTCTGGAAAAAGTGCTCAGTCCCAGGACACTCAAACTACTCAAGAAGCGTGTCGCTCAAATGGGGATCAAATTTGAATCGATGAACAAACTAAAGCCATGGGCAGTCAATAAGGTTATTGGCCGCAGTCCGTTATCGACCAAAGATTTTCGACCAGACCTGGGAATCGAACATTATTTCTACCGGTTAGCAAAAGATGCGGGGAAACCCACGGGAGGACTAGAAACAATCAAAGATCAACTCGACATAGATGACAAACTGCCATTGAAGATGCAGGATGACATGCTACGTCAAACCCTCACTGTTTCGAACTCAAAAGAAAATGAAAGACAGTTTTTCCATTTAGTGAAAAATTGGCATCAAGGAAATTTTGTGGAATTAGAACATATGATCCAAGAACAAAAAGCCAAGAATTTGACATATCACAATGCCCTACTCACCAACCGCAACAAACGATGGATCCCTCAAATTGAAAATTTCCTATTAGAAGATAAGAACGTCCTCGTTATCGTCGGCGCCGCTCATTTAGTTGGCGATGATGGACTTGTGGCCTTATTAACGGAAAAAGGCTACGAACTGGAGCGCGTTTCATATGTGATGCCCTAACCCTACAGCCCATCTACCATCATGTTCACTTTCGATAAGCCTCTGCGACACCTTTCTTGGCCATCCAATCAATCATTCCTGGGAAGCACAGCTTCACCCATCGTCCCACTTTTCCTCGCAAAGATGTGATGACGAATCGTTTGCGCTGAGTCATCGCTTTGATAATAATGTCGGCGCAAGCTTCCGCACTTAAGAATGATCCGTGGTCCTGAAGAAGTCGACCCAGCGGCTTTCCGTCGGCTCCCAAACTCCGTACATGAATTTCAGACTGCACAAAATCAGGCGCTACAATTGTGACACTCACTCCTGTTTCACTTAACTCAAGACGTAGCGACTCAAAAAATCCATTCATCGCATGTTTACTGGCACAATACGCCGCATGCGAAGGTACACCAGTCAAACTAGCCACGCTGGAGATCGCCACAATTCGACCTTGAGTGTCCTTGAGAAACGGTAAAGCAAGCTTTGTACAATACATACTTCCCAATAAGTTCACATCGATGATGCGTTTCATGCGAGTCACATCTTGAGTATCCTCAACGGTCGCCCACATCGATAGACCTGCGTTATTCACCAACACATCCACCTTATCAAACTTGGCAATAACACGCTGAATCATCTCTTCACAGGCCTGAGGATCAGCCACATCGGTTGGCACCACCAATGTCATTGCACCTAAACCCTCACAGGCTTCGGCCACGGCTTCTAACCGCAGACGATCTCGAGCGACCAAGACCAACTTGGGAGATTGTGGCGCCAACGCGTAAGCCAAGGCCTTGCCAATACCAGCGGACGCCCCAGTAATAATGATAACCTGATGTTCCCATTGATTTGCCATGACGTCTCCTACAATCTTTCCATACATCATTGGTGCTGTTACAATTTTGCGTAAGGGTAGCATGAGCCTCACCACCATCAAAGCAGGCTGACCCTTCAGTGCCGACTCTGTTTTGGAAACGACACACAACGTCTTTTTCACGAAAACCTCAACAACCTCATGAACAGCACCTCGCAAATCTTCCCGCAATTTCAACTTGAGCTACCGCAATGGATACCTGACTTCCTTCAACAACAGCCCGCCACGTTCCCTACCCACGAAGCACGTATGGAGCTTGTGACCACATTGTCCAAATTGAATATTGAACAGGGCACTGGCGGCCCATTTGGAGCAGGGATATTTCGAGCAGATACCTATCAATTAGTTGCACCAGGCGTGAACCTCGTCATGTCTTCCGGCAGTTCCATAACCCATGCGGAAATCGTGGCAATTATGATGGCGCAGCAAATGCTCGGGTCGCATGATCTAGGTGCTGCTGGCTTTCCACCCCATGAATTAGTCACGAGTTGTGAACCCTGTGCGATGTGCCTCGGAGCAACATGCTGGTCAGGCGTTCGCCATCTAGTCTGTGGCGCAAGGGGATGTGATGCGGAAGCCATTGGATTTGATGAAGGCCCCAAACCTCAGGACTGGAGAACAGCCCTTGAACAGCGTGGGATAACAGTCATTGTCGATATCGGTCGTCAAAAAGCCGCTCAAGTCTTGAAAAATTATGTCGAACAAAACGGAGAGGTGTATAACAGCAGGCAAGGAACCAGCGAATAGTCCGACTAAGGAGAATCACCCATGGCATCACCCCCTAGACACAAGACCGGATCGCCTGAACCCATCACTCTCGCCATAGACATTGGAGGGTCAGGAATTAAGGGGATTCTTCTCAATCCGACCGGTCAACCGATCGGCGAGCGAATTCGAATCGCCACACCTCAACCTGCCACACCGAAAGCGGTCCTTGCAGGCATTGCGGAACTCGTGCAAGGAGTGGGAACATTTGATCGCGTGTCAGTGGGATTTCCCGGCGTCATTCAACAAGGTCAGGTAAAGACAGCCCCGAACCTCGATCAAGCCTGGCCTGGAATTAATCTCGTTGGTGAACTCACACGTCTACTGAAAAAACCTGTTAGAGCTGCAAATGATGCCGACGTCCAAGGTTTTGGGGCCATCAAGGGTAATGGAGTTGAGCTCGTCGCGACCCTAGGGACAGGATTTGGAACAGCCCTCTTCGTCAATGGAGCCCTCGTCCCAAACTTGGAAATTGCCCATCATCCCTTTCGTAAGGGAAAAACCTATGAGGACGAATTAGGAGCGGCGGCACTCAAAAAAGTTGGCAAAAAGAAATGGAATCAACGCCTGGCTCAAGCCATTAAAACACTTGATCACGTCATCAATTATGACCGTCTCTATTTAGGGGGCGGCAACGCCAAAAAAGTCACAATAGAACTACCACCAAACGTGACCACCATCTCAAACGTCGCAGGGCTGTTGGGAGGCATCGCACTATGGGCTGATACATCTACACCAGACACGTCCACAGTTAGTCGCCCTAAGACACAATCCGAGAAAACAGCCTCAGCATCAAAACGAAAAACGAAAACCACTTAAGCTATCAAGAATAAGCTCCACCCTCAAACCAACCACCTGCTTGCATTCTTCCTTTAGCATCTAGACAATCCTCTAACCATGTCTCCGTACGGATTACCACAACTCCTATTGGTTGGACTGGGCGGATTCCTGGGTTCCATTAGCCGATTCGTCATGGCTGGAGCCTTTAATCGATTCAGTCCAGCATTGGGATTTTCAGTTGGAACGCTCACGGTAAACATCCTCGGATGCTTACTCATTGGCTTACTCCATGGACTAGCAGAAACCCGATCGCTGCTCGGCCCAGACATTCGAATCTTTCTCTTCATCGGAGTACTGGGAGGCTTCACCACCTTTTCGACCTTCGGATTCGAATCACTCGCTCTTCTCAAAGACGGGGCCATCATCAAAGCCTCTGCCAATATTCTCCTCCATGTTTTTCTCGGTCTTGCCGCTGTCTGGATAGGCGACACTCTCGGCCGCCTGTAACATTGATACCTACGTGACATTTCCCACTTGGCGAAGGAGAGGTGAACAAGGTACAAACATGAACCAATACTTGTTCCTTTTAATTTTCTTGTTCATACCTGCATGCCACCTAAGAAGAAGTCCACGACCAAGCCTTCTGCTCCTCATGCCGACCTAATTATTGAAGGCGCTCGGCAAAATAACCTCAAAAACATTTCTCTTTCTATTCCGCACAACGCGGTCACCGTCATTACTGGCGTTTCAGGTTCGGGGAAATCGTCGTTAGCTTTCGACACGCTGTTCGCGGAAGGTCAGTGGCGGTATGTGGAATCCCTGTCCTCCTATACCCGCATGTTTTTGGATCGTGTGAAACGGCCTGATGTTGACCGACTCACCAACATCCGCCCCTCTATTGCGTTAGAACAAAAAAATCCGATTCGAACTTCACGCTCGACGGTTGGCACTACGAGTGAAATTTCAGATTACCTAAGATTGCTCTTCGCCAAAATCGGACGTCTGACCTGCCCCGATTGCAAACTCGAAGCGGTTACCCACCATCCCACAACAGTTGCCCTAGAATTACTAGATCAGTTTCCCAAACAACGGGCCCTGATCTGCTTTCCCAAGTCCACACCCCACCCCGATGCGCTTGAAGCAATGAAAACGTCCCTGCTCAAGCAGGGCTTTATCCGCCTCATGATCAATCAGCAACTCATAAAGATCAACACGGATACCTTTCCCACACCGTTGCCAACGGAACTATCCGTCGTCGTGGACCGCATCACCTTGGAACCTGAGTCTCGGAGCCGATTAGTCGAAGCGTTAGAAACGGCGTTTCGAGAAAGTGAAGGACGGGCGAACATCATCATCGACAATGACCAATCCTTGGCCTATAGCTCGAACCTGGCCTGCCCCGGATGTGACCGAACGTTTCCAGCGCCACGTCCGGTGTCTTTTTCTTTCAATCATCCTCTTGGAGCCTGTCCCGACTGTAAAGGGTTTGGCAACATTCTTCGCTACGACCAACAGCTGATTATTCCAAACCCTGACAAATCGTTACAAGACGGCGCAATCGAACCCTGGACGAAGCCCTCCAATCTGTGGTGGCAGAAAGAAATGATCAAAGCGTTCAAGAAGAAACACCTCGACCCATCGACACCCTATAACCAACTCACCCAAGGTGAACGAGATTTGATTTGGAAAGGCGAGGGGAAGATAGAGGGAGTCCATGAGTTTTTTGAATACCTAGAAAGCAAACGCTACAAGATGCATGTCCGAGTCTTCTTGAGTCGGTACCGCAGTCCTTCTCTGTGCACCAACTGCCAGGGAACTCGTTTACGACCAGAATCGCTCATGGTGAAAATCCAGAACTGCCATATTCATGACGTGTGTGGGTGGCCACTTTCAGGCCTTCAACCATGGCTACAAGCCTTGCCGTTGAGAGAATTCGAAGATGCCATAAGCAAGGATCTCTTGAAAGCCTTGCAGTCAAAGCTCTCATTTTTGCTGCGTGTCGGCTTAGACTATCTCACCTTGAATCGGGAAATGCGGACCTTATCCGGTGGGGAAGCCCAGCGCATTCATCTGGCAACGCAATTAGGCAGTCAGCTCGTGGGCACCCAATATGTATTAGACGAACCGACGATTGGCCTCCATCCGCGAGACACCGAGGCCATGGGCATGATTCTTCGAGAATTGGCCGAGCGTGGCAACACCGTCATTGTCGTGGAGCATGATCCTCAGATCATCCAGCAAGCCAATTACATTGTCGAAATGGGCCCACAATCTGGCGATCAAGGGGGACAAGTCATATGCGCAGCTCCCTATGCAACCTTCCTCAAACATCCCCAGGCTCTGACCGCACAATACTTGCGCGGCGAACGAACCATTGCTCTTCCTTCGAAACGTCGAGTAGGAAGTGGGAAGAAACTACAGTTCACAGGTGTGTGCGAGCAAAACCTAAAAAACCTCACGGTCAATATTCCGCTCGGCACGCTGATTTGTGTGACTGGTCCGTCGGGTTCAGGAAAAAGCACATTGGTCGAAGGAACAATCTACTCCGCCCTCGCGCGTTTTTTTAAAGTCGGCTCCCCTCCTCAACCCAACCTGAAAAATATGACCGGAACCGAGCATCTCCGAACCGTCTACCTCATCGACCAAGAACCCATCGGAAAAACCCCGCGATCCAACCCCATCACCTACCTGAAGGCCTATGAAGACATTCGAAAGTTATTCGCGCAATCCAGGGAAGCCCGTGCACACAGACTCACACCCGCACACTTTTCCTTTAATACCGGAAATGGTCGGTGCGCCCAATGCCAAGGGAATGGCTATGAAAAATTAGAAATGTACTTTCTGGCAGATCTGTATGTCCCCTGCGCGAAATGTGAAGGCAAACGATTTAAAGATAAGATCCTACAAGTCCACATCAAAGAACATTCCATTCACGATGTCCTCAATCTTACAGTCGATCAAGCGATTACTTTTTTCGAAATCTCCTGCCCCTCATCCCTCAAAGGCTTACGGGTACTTCAACAGCTTGGACTCGGCTATCTCACACTTGGTCAACCAGCTAACACTCTATCTGGCGGCGAAACGCAACGCCTCAAGATTGCCAGAGAATTGGCCAACACCCCAAAACGATCGACCACAACCGCAACACATAAAGGCGCCCTCTATATCTTGGACGAACCCACAAGGGGACTCCATCTGGAAGACATCACACGTCTGTTAACCGTCTTGAATCAACTGGTCGAGGAAGGAAATACAGTCCTGGTCGTGGAACATCACCTGGACGTCATCAAATGCGCCGACTGGGTCATCGACCTCGGCCCCGGCGGCGGAGAATCCGGCGGCCACATCGTCGCCCAAGGAACCCCGGAAGAAATCGCGAACACTCCGAAGTCACTCACCGGACAATATCTGAATCCCCTGTTCGCTCAAAACTAACGCCCCAAATCACAGGGGTTTCGGTGGGTGACTTGGATTGGGAAGTTCGACACCGACCGCACGTCCGGTGCATTTAATTGTTATGCCAACCCTTTGCGTTTGGCCTCAATGTACGATGTGTACGTGAATGACTCAAAGTGGACCTTGAATTCAGATTTGCTACGAGTCCCTCGCCACAATTCGACTTCTGGATTCTGCCCGGAAAGTATCAGGCATATGATTTCGAGAGCTTGCCACTCTATGTCAGGGCCGAAGTAAACCGCCTTAAGCGCTTGTGACTCATAAGTGAATAGGGTGCCTGCCTCCTTGTGTAAGCCTCGCCACTCTTTTTCATACGCCCAGGCCTCCGACTTGGTGCAGTACAGGTTCAACAGTTGGTCGTCCTGACCGTCGACGATAAACGAGTCAATCTTTACTGTGGGCATAGATGGAACGTATTCAACCTTTCGGATTTTCTGGAATACTTCTGTATCCGTACGAAAGCCGAGACAGAACCCCTTGTATTGCCCGCCGTAGTGCGACCACATCAAGAGGTCATCATTACGTTCGGAGAAACACGTAACACCATTGATTGACAGAAAGTTGTCGCGAGCATCAGCGAACGTGTTTTTGACACCGTTTAAGATTTGTGTTTTGAGTTGTGACTGTGGAAGTTTTTCTAACTGAGCTTTGACTTTCGACGAGACATCGGGCGCTGTCAGATAATGCTCCAGAACTCGTTGCAATTCATCCGGCGTCGGATCGGCGATAGATGCCGTAATTGCGCAGTCGTAGGGATCATTGAAGTTGCGTGGTGAACCAAAGTAAACCGACTGAGCTTTTAGATTGAGCAGGCTTTGTGTCGTAAAAGCTTCATATTTGAACAGTATGTCGGGGGGCTTTAACATTTGTCGGCATAACAATCTTTAGGCGGATTCGTATTTCACTCGCCTTGCATGGATTCACAGCTCGCCCAGCAAACACCCTCCGACTCTTGGTTGAGCACATGAGTATAGATTATTGTCGTTTTGAAATTGCGATGGTCCAACAATCCCTGAACAATTCAAATCTCCTACTTGCCTTCGAGCAAGTGGGGTGCGAACTAACTTGGAAGGCTAGAGATTCTTTATTAAAGAGCGAATTAAGTCAAGGAAATTTCCCGCCTGCCGGGAACCTCATATTTTCTTAGAAACTTTTCGTTGGCATCTACATCCTCGATTAGCTCGCTAAGCCCAACGCGAGGAGAAAAATGGACAGCATACCCATGTAGGTTCGTATGTGGTTCCACCACTGCCACTTTTTTCGATACAGAGGCCAGGCCTCTACTGATTCGGTTAGGGCCGTTCCGGCCAGCTTATTATTGAGGGGTACATTGAAGAGCATCGTGATCCCAAACGGGCCCAACAGGTAGAACACCGCGCCCGCGAAGAAATACGCGTGCCCAGGCGCGACAAGTTCCAATACCGAGACGACAACAATGATAAAGCAAAGTACCGGGGTCCCCAGAAAGAAGATGAGAAATATGGGATTGATGATCCTTTCATTGATTCGCTGCATGGCGAACATGCCATGTTCCGTCGGCAGATCTTCCAACGCGCGCATCACGAAATTGGAGAAGGCAAACAATAATCCCGTCACCACCCCTGCACCCGTAATCGCGATGGCGACGATGAATGGAAGATATTCGTTCATTTGAAGATGGGCAATGCCTGAGCCTGCCGAGTTGGGGCGCCCCTCCGTCGATTACGTCAGCATGCTTTCAGATCTGAAGTCAGGTCTTGCAAGCTCACAAACCTCTGTCGGCTTCACACAACCTATACCACCGCGCAACAATTTGATTTCGCATCTCAGGACTTCACTCAGACCCCTTGTATCTTAGCCAGAGAGACTCTCTCTCTCTCTGGAACGGACTCGTCATTCAGCCAACCTTGTACCAAGCAGCGGAACTCTCCGCAAAAAATTTGCCTCTAGCTTCCGAACAACATACAGCCAGATAACAACCACACTTAATATCTGAATCTCGCTATTCAACCTCATATGAATTAAGCCGATAGAACCACATACCAGGAGAAGGCACTTAGACATTCTCACATATTGGTATCTCTTTTGCTTTAAATATGGTGATTCATGAAGCTTCCATTGCACGTTCAGGGCTTCGAAGGTCGTGATCTTTTCCTTTCGATTCGATTCATAGGCGATTCTAAGATTTCGATTGACGGAAATCCCCTTCAGGGCAAAAAAGGCACGTTTACCGTCCGAGACAATGCCGACCGAGAGGTTACGATCGTCCTTAAGAAGCATTGGATTGATCGCGTGCCACAAATCGAGATTGATCATGTTCCACTCAACATCTGTCCATCACTCACGTGGTATGACCGACTGATAATTGGCTTTCCACTGTTTCTTACAGTCATCTCCGGGTTCATCGGAGGGTTCATTGGCCTTTTAGGTTCACTCTTAACCCTACGGGTCTTTCGTAGTCTCGGAGGCCCCACCACTCGATACAGTCTCACGGCCCTCACGTCCCTCGTTATCGTTGGGTCCTTTCTCTTCTACTGGGTCAATACCAGTAGTCATGCTCTCCTCGATCACTCGCTCAAACAAGATATCGAGGCTTACACCGACGGGATTGAGACGCCATGGAAGGAGAATAACATTCTCTATGCGATGCAATTGGATCAACGAGGCCGGCAACTCCTGTCAGAAGGTAAAGACCAGGAGGTGTATGACATTTATCGGAAAGTACTAAATATTAGCTATCAACAAGGTAGCTTACAAGGGATTATGAACAGTCTCATGGGGCTCTCATCCGTATTTGAACATATGGACAATGATCAAGAAGCACTCAAAGCGTCCAAGCTCGCCTACAAGGTTGGAAAGCTCATGGATAATCCTTATGAATATGGGTTGGTGGAATTACAACTGGCCCGGCTCGTCGGTCACGATAGCCGTCGATTGCAAGTCCTCTGGCGAATGAAGGCTAAAGAAAGTTTAAAAGGAACACCATATGGACGAGACTACGTCGAATTACTCAATGTGCTTGCGGGCGATCTGAATTGGCTTGGACTGACAAACGAGGCCAGACTATTTTATGAGGAAGCGCATGAACGCTCTCAACATCTAGGGCAGGCCGCCGACCATAA
The DNA here is from genome assembly GCA_029261235.1 of Nitrospirales bacterium. Classification (GTDB taxonomy): domain Bacteria; phylum Nitrospirota; class Nitrospiria; order Nitrospirales; family UBA8639; genus Nitrospira_E. Next base: position 5,582 of record JAJDBS010000244.1, on the reverse strand, counting down.
ATGGGCCCAATGGAATGTCGCGTTGGCTTACGGACGCATGTTGAAAAACACCGGTGCCTGCGAACAAGCCATCGAGATCTTGCAAAGTGCCCTCTCCATGTTCAAATCTCAAGAGCGAGAATCAGTTCAGTATTCTTATCTCTTGACAGAACTTGCTCAGTGCGCCGTCAAATTGGACAAGCCAGATCTTGCCAAAAGAACGTTCCTCCAAACCTATGCATCCTATGAATTACAACGTAGCCGCAAGCTGGGGGATCATGCCCGAGCCCAACTTGATACCAAGCACACAAAATTGATCAATGGGTATATCAACTATCTTCTTGTGCAAAACGAATCAAGTGCGGCTCTCGCCCTGCTAGAGACCAATAAGGCAAGAACATTAAGTGACATCCGAGAGGACATGAATCAAAAAGATGTCTATACACAAATACATGCTCAAGAAGAACAACAAGCCAGACAAGTCGTGGAACTCGCAGAACGCTGGAAACGGGCCAATGCCGACTTAGAAGACACAGACAGGATTTGGGATGAATACTCTCAGTTGATCAACGACCAAGAGGAAGAAAGACGTACGCTCCACATTCAGCTCCAAATTCGAGATATCCCTGTGAGCAAATCTCTCACCAAACAGGATATTCGGGTGCTGCAATCAGATCTCGGACCAGAGTCGGCCGTTCTTTCCTATTTTGTCAGTCAGGAACACATCGGCATCTTTCTTCTCACACACAACGATATTCGATATATCCCGACGACATTCTCTTATTCAGACTTTACTCAGACGATTGCTCAACTCAGGCTGGCATTATCGAACGAATATACGGAGCATTACCAGGAACCTTCACGACGTCTGTACAAGCATCTCTTTTTGCCGGTGAAAAAATATCTCAAGCCGACCGTCACTCATCTTGTCTACAGTCCAGACGATAAATTATTTCACATTCCTCTCGGTGTTCTGTCTGATGGGAAGGACTTTCTCTCCGAGCACTATGCACTCACGCGAGTTCCATCTCTACGTTTTTTGAACCCTAAACACCACATGACGCCTCGACAGCTTACCGGAGGAATCACGTGTGTTGATCCGGCGGTGAAATACAGCCGCCTACCCTTTCAACGAGAGACAGATCACCTCTTACAGACGCTCTTTAAAGGCAACATGGTGTCATTGACCGGGTCCCAATGTTCACCACGACATCTTGAAGCGTCAGTTGAATCCTCAACTCGTGATGGTTTTCTCCATATTGGCGCCCATGGATCGTTCTATGACTTGGATCCAATGAAATCGGGTATCACTCTCTCGTCGGACAAATCCAACGGCTCCTCTGTGCTTTGGGATGCTCGGGCTATAGCCAGACTCGATTTGCATCACCTTCAACTAGTGACGTTAAGTAGTTGTGAGACCGGGCTCAAAGATCAGAATCGTCTCAGAGATGTATTTGGGATCATGCGAGGACTCTTCTTCGGCGGAGCACAACAGGTCATTGCTCCGCTGTGGTCTGTCCAGGATCGAGCGACAGCTCACCTCATCCAAGAGTTCTATAAAAACCTCGCAACAAATGGAAAAACCGCCCAGTCGCTTCAACAAGCCCAACAAGCCCTCATTCACCAAGGCAAGTTCCGTCATCCATACTATTGGGCGGGATTTATTCTCACGAATGGCCCCGTATGAAACAATTTATCAGTACGATCATGCTCAGCATTCTCTTGGTTCAACCGACCTATGGGGAGGATCTTACCAAGAAATGGCTCGATCTCGCCGTTGAAGAACTACGGGTAGAATTCTATTCTGGTGATATATCATCCGCAAAACGACGACTCTCTGCTATTTTAGAAGAGGACCCAACACACCTCGAAGCGCTGTGGCAATTAACGTACACCAACCACTTAGCGAGACCAAAGAATTGGACACTTCTCGATCGCAGCAACCATCTACAGCAGGCTGGACCTGAATTCAAGAAAATATTCAAGTTGGCTCATGCGCAACAGAACATTGCGTTTGCCCACTACGTGAAGGCATGGGAGGGATTACTTTACAATGCGTTTCCTTCAGCCCTGACTGAAATTAACAAAGCCCTTTCCGTGCACCCTGATTCCGTGCGGTATCTCATGTTGAAAGGACGAGTTCTCGTGGCTCAAGGGGATTGGGAAGATCGTGACGATGCGATTGAAGAAGGTGTCCGCATAATGCAGCAAGCTTGGGATTACGCAAAGCAACATCCGTCCCCTTTCTATAAAGACGAAAATTTTTATTTTCGTGTCGCTCATAGTCTGTGGCATTTAAAGACGCCTCGATGGAAGGAAGTCACATATCACTATGAACAAGCGATTCAACATAACAACGCAGGCACCACGCTTCCCGCCTATTCGTGGACGAATTTAAGTAAAGCGTACCGCCTTCAAGGCCAATGCCAAAAGGCAAAGGATGCCGCCGAAAATGCGTTGGCCCTGATAGAGATGAACTCAGCCAAACGTCAAAAACAATATGCAGAGTTTTGCCTAGAGATGAAACAACTGGGAATGTCCTTGCCGGTTAGGCAGTCAGCTAACACTGCAGAATAAGCAAACCAACAAAACATGCTTTATTGAAGCATCTCGAATGAAAATGTAGCCATTTGAGGCTTGAGTTCTCACGATCCCACCGTGCTATCAGGCCATCCGCTTTCGGCTTCACCCAACTATAAAATAACGTGCCCGTCCGCCATCATATTGAAAGACCTGACCCCCAGCAACATAAAGGCGCCCTCTATATCTTGGACGAACCAAGAAGGGGACTACATCTGGAAGACATCACACGTCTGTTAACCGTATTGAATCAACTAGTTGAGGAAGGGAATACGGTCCTAGTTGTGGAGCATCACCTAGACGTCATCAAATGCGCGGATTGGGTCATCGACCTAGGCCCCGGCGGCGGCGAATTTGGCGGCCACATCGTCGCCCAAGGAACACCGGAAACAATTGCGAACAACCCAGAATCCATCACTGGGAAATATCTTAGCCCCCTACTCATCCTAAACTAACGCTAGCTTCTGGGCACGTAGCACTTGCTATGTGATGACTAGGCATTCACCCTCAACTTGCCCTCAACAATTTTAGCCTTCACTTCCAAATTTATTTAGAATATTAGACAAGAAGAACTCATCTTCCTCAGTAAAATGAGGCAACCTGTTGTTCTTCGCCAAATATTCTATGAATAATTTCCACTGCTGTGGCTCTTTATACGCAGGGGCCAAGATTGAAATTAACGCTCTTGTTTTTTGACTCACGCTTAACTCATTGGACTTTGAGCTAGCTCTCATACTTTTAATAGCAAAAAAAACTTATGCAACCAAGCTGATTAAAAAAATAATTATAGTTATCCATACTTCCATTACTCTTCCTCCAACTTATTCACATAATTTCTCCATAAATGATACGAAGTAAGGATTCTCCGCCAATAGAAAGGAACGAATTTGATGGCCTTATTATGCCTAATCTTCTTCTGTATCATTGGAAATGGCAGTCTGTTTTGCTCCGAAATAATATCCAACCACAACAAAAATAATATTTAAGACACCCTCAAGAATACTATCTAACACAGTGATGGATTCGGTTTTCTTTACTACCACATAGCATAAAGTCAACACCAATGATATTGCGACGATCCCAGCCGTGTTATTCTTTACCTCAAAGAATTTCCCAAAAACCATTGATATTAGGCTTCTCCCAAATGTTTTCGCATACCAGCTTTTAGTTGTTATTTCGTTTTTGGTAGATTCCGTCATTTTAATGCCCTCCGACCCACTTTTGTATTTGACGTTTTTTCTCTAATACACATTCTGGAGAAGAGTATTTATGATTTGTAATTATTAACTTGCTTTCCTCATCTTCAACTACATCTATAGATTGAGATAAATCTCTGACGTCGTTATATAATTCCATTGACAACTCCCTAATTAGCGCCATATTTCCGTCATCTATAGCTTTCAATAATTTGTCAAATTTCCTCATCCAATCCTCCTACAGAGCACAATGATGATTGAACCTAAAAGCGGCAGTTGGATTCACAGAATGCTCGTAACCGGTTAATAGAAAAATGATATCTTGTTTTTCATCACTCACCCAAAGGGTGAAATTTCCAACTGTTCCGCAGTTGAAGAGTCGGCATTATTCCACAATACTTTCAATATATTTTGAATACATGGGACACCATGAACTACCGTTTTTAGGTTGAACAGCCAGTATGAAACGGTGTACAGCCCATCGATCGAATTCCTCACTTCGTGACTTTTCTTGCTCAGCACATACGGATAAAGCATCGTTGGGTCGATAGTACCATAGCCCTGCCATTCTTCAATTGTCAGCCGTACCAGCGGCCACGAAGGCAAACGATTAGTGACTGAGACGAATTGTTGATAAAGATACGAAATAAGTCAAGATTGTAGGCGTGCTCTTTAAACGAAAGCTTTGGGATAGAGATGCCACGACTCCAATGCGACTGTAGTACAGCAAGCCCCTCACGACCCTCTCTCTCCTCGTTTCCGACGCCTGCTGCCCGCCCTCTTGTCGGACGTTCTTATCATTCGGCGGACCTTGTCTGAGCGCAGCGAGTTGGCTCGTTCCCTTCTTCGGGACGTCCGTCCAATTCTTATGAAGGGTGGGGCGTCAATGGTTTTGGGTCCTTTTGCCGAAACAAAAGGACCTCGTCTGACGGGGCAAAACCCGGCACTATCACTTATCGCTTGAGACAAATGGCTTTCTTGATGCGACACCCTTGGCCAATTTGGTATCTTTTCCATTCTTGAAGAAAAGCATTCTAAGCCCTCTCCCACACCCTTTGGCAAAAGGGTTATGCAAAGGAGTCGCACGTCATGTCGGATTTTGAAAAACTGGGAACTTTTTACTTGGGGCGACCGTATGACTTGCCCAATAAATCAGCCAAGCCGGGTCTGCTTTTGTATGACTCAAAAGACCTCGTAACCCATGCCGTCTGTGTGGGAATGACGGGTAGTGGAAAAACTGGGCTGTGCATCGGCCTATTGGAAGAGGCGGCGATCGATAACATCCCGGCCATTATTATTGATCCCAAGGGGGATATGGCCAATCTTCTGCTAACGTTTCCTGAATTACAAGGCAGTGACTTTCTTCCATGGGTCAATCCTGATGACGCCAAAAAAAAAGAACTCACGCCAGAGGCCTTCGCTGACAAGGAAGCATCGAAATGGAAAGAGGGCATAGAGTCTTGGGGTCAAGATGGTGAACGAATCGCGCGACTTCGAGAAGCCGCAGACTTTTTGGTCTATACCCCTGGGAGCACAGCCGGACTTCCAGTTTCCATTCTCCAATCCTTTTCTGTGCCTTCCCCGAAAATTCTTGAAGACGCAGAACTCCTCGGCGAACGTGTCGGCACGACGGCTACGAGTTTGCTGAACTTGATCGGCGTCGATGCTGATCCTCTACAAAGTCCCGAACATATTCTGCTCGCCAATATCTTGAAAACCTCTTGGGAGGCTGGCCAAGATTTGACGCTTTCTTCGTTAATTCAATCCATTCAATCCCCGCCATTTACGAAATTGGGTGTGATGGACTTGGAATCGGTCTTCCCCTCA
>JAJDBS010000243.1 GCA_029261235.1 Nitrospirales bacterium | reverse complement strand
GATTGAGTCATGTTTTTCTCGTGACGTATCTTTTAATTTTTACTATTCCCCCCAAAAAAAAAGGGGCCAGGTGATCCTGCGGCACACAAACTAGCCCACTTACCGTTGCTTCCTTCCGGACCTGGCGGAGTTCGCAGGATTCTGTTGCACAGGGCCCAGCCCCTAAACCAAAAATGCTATCAGCATTGAAATGGCGGAGAGGGTGGGGTTCGAACCCACGGTACCGTCGCCGGTACACGTGATTTCCAATCACGCCGATTCGGCCGCTCTCGCACCTCTCCGTAATTATCTGTCTTTATAGTGGCTAGGTGTTATTCTCTAGTCGCGTCTGTTCAATGGCATTTCCACGAAAGCTGACCTCATGTATATGAGGTCGAAGGGTGCCATCTTACCATGGGGTCTTGGGGGCGACAAGCAACCAGGGGAATGTTGAAAGCAGCCACCAGCGGCGTTCTCGCCATTTTGCCGTGCTCACGTACTGGAAGTATGCTCCGCGCGCCAAAATGACTGCGGCCTTGCTGGACGACTTTTTTAACCATTCTCATTGGCTCTTGATATGGGATGGGTCTTGGGGAAATATGAGCATTGTGTGCATAATTTTCAACAGGCTCATCTGAGAAAAGTGAATGGTGCAGCGAGTAAATCGTAAAGGATTGTGGTTAATCCTGCTATTGGCACCTTACTGCATTCTGTTTTGAAACATGCGTTGTCGGCGGGAAGAGCCATGCAGGGCAGCAAATAAATGACCACGAAAGAGTAAGATAAAGACTGTGGCAACGGGGGTGATAATAAGAAGAATGATGAAGCTCGCATTGGAAGATATTCCCAGAAGGGACAGCCACTGGGAGAGTATGGAGAGCGGCAAGGTGATGAGATGCTCAAAATGTAGGCCACCTCGACCGGCCTGACTGGAAATTTGAAAGAAAAATGTTAAGCCAAAAGGGGCTAAGGCTATGGTGATGGGCAAAAACCATTCGATCCAATTTTCCAGGACAAACTCATAGCTTTCCTGGACAACCTCAAGCGCTGATCCCTTCCGACTTTGATAAATGACCTCTGGGACCGGATTTAATAAGACGAACATGAGAAAAAATATGGCAGTTGTGAGAAGCATTTTGTATGGGTTAGCTTGCAAGCCCATTTCTAGAAACATCAATGGAAACCACACCATAAACCCTATTGATATCACGTCCCAAAAGTATTGCCCCATGCTCTGAGGGATATCTTGCCATCGCAGCCGTCGGTCGCCACGGATGGCTTCTTCCGTTAAGCTGAGGGTTGCGCCAATGGCCATCGCATTGACGGCCCCAAGGATGAATCCTCCGATCATTCCTAGTGGAGCGACGAGTGCGGTGATCAGCACCATGCCTATGGCAAAGATCAACAGGACAGGGATGAGGATCCAATTCTGTTGAAGGGATTGGAGGGCTGCTACCAGGGATTGATGATATAATCGAATGGTTGTCTGTAAGAAGCCCTGCATGAAAGGGGAAATACTATGTTCTGCTTATGGTTTAGCAGATGGCGGGGATTGTAAATTAATGATGTCCTGTTGTTGTTGATCGCGCTTGTCTCGGATTGTTTGGAGACGACTGGGGCGGTTTAATGTCCACCATTTCACTTTTTCTGGAAATTTTGGTGCTGGAGGGGTCGCAGATCCCACTGGGGAATGCTGAAAGTCGTACCCTCCATGAGTCCCCTTTTTATCCTGAAATTTCTGATAAATGTCTAAGTATAGTTGTTTGAAGTTCATGATCCTTTACCTTACCCCACTTGTTAGGGCCTATCAAGTGGGAAATTGTATGACCAATAGACCGTCTCCACCATTTTCTCGTCACGAGCAAATAACATTTGGGGATGGCCTGTAGACGAAAGACCTTTTATAATAAAGAGGTTAGACTTCAGCGATCTCTTCCTTGGGTTCAACTGTAGGCTTACGATGCATTGTTGTCGTGCTATTGAGATATGTCGTATATGCGCGAGAGTGGCGGAATGGCAGACGCGCAAGATTTAGGATCTTGTGGGTAACCGTGGGGGTTCAAGTCCCCCCTCTCGCACCATTTCTGGGAATGTTGAAAAAAATCAGCAGCGGTATCCTCGCCAGTTTGCCGTGCTCACGTACTGGAAGTACGCTCCGTGCGTCAAACTGGCGGCGGCCTTGCTGGATGACATTTTTGACCATTCCTGTCAGCGACTGGTCCCAGAATTTTTTTAGAGGATATATGGGTTATTCCAAGAGATATTCTGCCGGCCCTTTATTTACTTTCATCCCTCAGCGGGTTTCTTACACAAGGATTCCTTAATCTTATGAAATTGGAAATGACGGAATTAGGACCAGTCAAACGAGCTCTGAAAATCGAAGTGCCTGAAGATGCAGTCAAGAGTGAATTTCAAAAGGTGTATGCCGAGTTAAAGAAGCAAGTTCGTATACCCGGGTTCCGAGCAGGGAAAGCGCCCCTCGGAGTCTTGCAACAGCGATATGGGTCTATGGTTGGGCAAGATGTGGTGCAGCGGTTGGTGCCAGATTATTACCAGCGAGCGGTCAAGGAGGCTGGTGTTGTTCCGGTCGTCGTCGATATTCCGCCACTGGATCGAATGAAAGTTGAACCCAATGCTCCTTTTATCTTTACCGCAACTGTGGAGATCAAGCCTACGATACAATTAGGCGACTATCGACCACCTAACCCCATTTCATTGAAAAAAAATGATCGAACCGTTACCGATGAGCAAATTGACCAGACTCTACAAACGTTACGGGAGCAGCAGGCGCAGATTGATGCTGCTTCTGAGGGGACGGCCCTTCAGGATGGTCTGTATGCAGTGCTGACCGTTGAAGGGTTTCTGGATAATCAGCCCGTAGAAGGCTCACAAAAAAATGGGCATCTTCATAAAATCGGATCAAAGGCTCCCATTCTGGGGGTGGAATTAGATGAACACCTGATTGGGAAGAAGTCTGGAGAGACGCTAGAAATTCCTCAGCCGTACCCTCCCAATCATCCTGATCCAAAGCTAGCGGGAAAAACGATGCAGTTGAAGGTGATGATCGATGCAGTAAAAGAGCAGAAATTGCCGGAGTTAGATGATGAATTTGCCAAAGATTGTGGTGATTATGATTCCTTGGAAGCGGTCAAGACGGCAATCACCACGCAACTCGAAAATGTTTTAAAGCAGGAGCTAGAAGAGGGCTATAAAGATCAAGTGATTGAGCGTTTATTGCAGATGCACCACTTTGATATTCCTGAAGTCCTCATTGAACGGGAATTGCAAACGTTGGTTCGGCAACAATTAATGAAAGATCAGCGCCATTCACACCAAGGAGATGATTTGGAAGAGCCGCTTCGCCTCCAAGAGGAAGCCAAGCGCCTTCAGCAGGAGCAGCAACCTGAAGCGAAGAAGCGGGTCAAGTTGAGTTTGATCCTGGATGCCATTTCCCAAAAAGAGGGGATTGAGGTGTCTGAGGAAGACGTGCAAGCCGAAGTACTCAAGCTTGCGACATCATTGAAGCTGCCGGTTGAGGAAATTCAACGTATGATAGAGGCCGGAGGGCAGGGTGCTCAAGAGGAATTCCGTGAACGGATGAAAGCCGAAAAGTCGTTACAGTTTGTCTATCAAAATGCGGTGATCCAAGGGTAAGGCTTTTCCCTGCTGATAGCATAGTTCGTCGACGAAAGAACCGATATCTTTTATTAAACGAGGAGGTCCCAGGGCATGCTCATTCCGATGGTCATTGAACAAACGAATCGTGGTGAACGGTCATATGATATTTATTCTCGCCTCTTAAAAGATCGGAT
>JAJDBS010000242.1 GCA_029261235.1 Nitrospirales bacterium | reverse complement strand
AAAAATTGCCGTGACGACAGAAATGCCATATTGAGAAATAGAGCGAAGCTCCTTGAGCCCAGGCAGCCCGCTCAAGTTCGTTTCAATGGGAAAAGTGACGAATTGTTCGACCTCGACAGGACCTAAGGCTGGCGCCCGAGTCAGAACCTGCACTTGCACGGGCGTGAGATCAGGCACCGCATCAATGGGCAACTCCCTTAACGAAAACACACCCATGCCAATGACCAGAAGAAGAGCCACGAGAGTAAAAAACCGATAACGAAGTGAGAGAATAAGAAGGCGTTCCATAGATGTTAGTGCCCTTCGCCTTCAATCGAATGTTTGAGGAGTGAGTTTTTCAAATCAAAGACACCCTCAATGACGACTTCATCTCCAGACGTCAGCCCTTCTGTCACTTCAATCCATCCATCACTTTCTCGCCCAAGCGTGACGGATACAAAGCTATAGCCAGTGTCATCTTTCACAAAGACGCCACGACCCCCTTCGACGATAGTTGGGGAAGTCACCGGAATAGCCAGAATAGACGCCTCCCCTTCCTCTAAACGAACTTCAACGTATTCATGAGGTTTCAACAAACCCTGCTGATTATCAACATCAAACCGGAGCTGGATAGTTAATGTCGCTTTGTCTGCGATGGGCGAGATATACGCCAAAGGCGCTTCAATGGGATTTCGGCCTTTGGCAAGAATGGTCCCGCGGTCACCTTCTTTGAATCGTTGAGCCTGTTCGATAGGAAGATTGGCAAAGACCCAGACTTGTCGAGTATCCACGACCTCAAAGAGCTGATCTCCTGTGCGCACACCCTGCCCAAGAACAACGGTCTGCTCTGATACGACTCCCGCCAACGGCGCCTTAATGATGTAGCGATGACCCTCCATGGAATGGCTGTGAAGCAGTTCGTCTAGATCCTTCTTCTGCAGCCCCATATTTTGAAGTTTTTCCGTGACGTGCTGATTAATGGCTTGAGACTCAAAATACTGTGCTTGATCTTCCATGAGACGCCGCTCAGAGACAATTTGTTCGGCATGAAGTTTTTTCGTTCGCTCGTAATTGGCCTGACGAAGATCCACCTGAACTTTCGAAACCAAAAACTCTTCCACCAATTCATCCAATTTAAGGCTCCCAATGGCGAGCAAAGGATCACCGGCTTTCACACGGTTCCCTAATTGAACGAACACCTCTTCCACTTGTCCCTCAAGGCGCGAGGACACCTTGGCCATCTTCCCAAGATCTAACGCAACCCCACCAGGTGCCACAATGGCTTGAGAGAGCATTCGCTGTTCAACGAGTGCCGTCTTGATTCGTTGTTGAGCTGAATCCGTCAGTTGCAGCGCCGAAGGACTTGAGGATTCAGAAACCTCAGACATTTCAGATGGGATTTCGCTAACAGGTTCCGGAGACTCAGAGCATCCCTGAACCAGAAGCAATGGAAGAAGAAAAATTATATACATGCCCACAACACACCTCTTCACGATTCACATTAAACTAAATCAATATCCCTCTCCCTTTTCAGATTCCCTCTTTATTTAAGGGAAAGGGATAGGGTGAGGGAAAATCTCACTAAATACTTGAATTATTAGATTTTGGAAATGTGCCTGAATGTCGTCACACCCCAACCAATAGCCGCTGTATTCACGAACAACGTGAGATTAAACTGAAAGAATAGGGGGAGCCCGAGAGGAGACGTTCGTAGGAAGAATTGAGAATTGTCTTTTTGTGAGCGTAAGACTCTTCGTTAAATCACAAGGAACACTGAGAATTTCAGCATGATGAGCAACCACCAAGTCATGAGAAAATTCTGCATTCTCTGACTCAAGGACTAAGGAAGGTTTGATAACAGAAAAACCGTAGGTCGCCTCCTCAAAATCATAGGGTGGATGAGGTGCGGAATGAGAGGGCTCGGAATCATTCCCTAAAAAGAAGAATCCATCGTGATGGTGTCCGTCTTGATCATACCCTTGGTGAGCATGAACCGGAGTACTGACTAATATCGAATGATAGGTCCCGCCATGCACATGATCTGAAGCTCCATGGGCATGATCGGCTTCGGGATGGATGTGGACAAGAGGTAGGGTAAGGACCCAAATAACCAACCATACCCGAAGTAATGTCTTATACATGAACTTCACCAATTTTCCTCTAGCTCACCTAATCGGCATTTCCCGTTCAGTAATTGAGCCTATCATACATTAAGGTAAGAGAAAACACACATTCCAAGTAACAAATCAGCCCCTGAAACCATTCCCTCCCCTTCATTATCCCTTCTCATTTAAACACGGCCCTCGATGCGAATAGATCTTCAGAGAGGAACAAAAACCCAACTACGTAATGAGAACGTTTCATGGAAATCCCTCCCTGCTAAGGCGCTGATGACTACCTTGATTCATGAACTCAGCATATCTCATCAACATGAGGTTTTCATGAAGGAAGGATGAAGAAATACTCATGTATTTTTTTGGAGAGCAGTTTTGGAATGGAACGAGAAGACCCTTCCCTGAAATAATCTCAGCTTTCTTGGATTGTTGGTGCGGAGGGACAGCCATGACGAAGGCAGGACTGCCGTGGCTACCTAGTTGTTGACGTAGAGTGAACGTCGCGAGTCTTGGTGCTTGACAGTCTGTACCAGCAAGTTCGCTCACATCCCCTTTTGATTCTATAAATCTGCCTCGGAACTTGAAGCATGGATAGAGTTTTAGTGAACCCGCTCCCAGACCTCTACTTCCTAGAGGGAAAACTCGCTTTAAGCTGCTTATTTAACTGGTGTTGGAGGCCGGACTTGATCGAACCAGGAGTAAAACTGGGAGTAAGCCGTTTGATCAGAAGAGAATCAAATCAGATAAAAAAAGAGCGGAGAACGCGGTGCCTTGAAAAGAAGAGAGAGTTGGCTGGGAGAAAAGGAGTCGAGCCCTCACTGTCAGAACCAGAATCCTATTCCACCCACTTGTGATCAAGACTGATTAAGATGGATAGAGTGCCACATTCATCGCATCATGACAAGGCTTTCTAGCTTTTTGGTTGTGACAGAGTGCGATTGTGATAGATCTGGAACTGGGACCAAAACCGGGAGTGAACTGGGAGTGGTTTTTTAACAATCCATTTTGATTGACAGACAAAAGAAATGGGATGAGTGGGTGGACGATTATCGAACTTTTTGGATTGAGAACCCCGGCCTAGAATGCTTTGCATCTATGACGGCGATGTCATATGGATAAATTGCCCCCCACTTCGTAGGTCCGGATGGTGCCAAATGGAGGTAGATCGGCGGGGTAGCACAATTTGAATGCGTGCATAAATAAATCGGTTAGCCCAGCTCTGGCCACATCGAGAATTTGAGAATTCCCCGCAGAAAAACAGATGGAGTTGTTAGCCTTTGTTCATACCTAAAATTGAGCCCAAGCGTAGATTTATTTCAAGTTGGAAGCATGCCTCCCCTTTGGCCGTCTGTCCGCTTGCAACAAATTCAAGCTAGCATTTATTGACGACAAATAGGTAAGTTGTAAACCCAATTGGGTTTAACTCAGCAATTGTAGGCAGATCTGAACAACGCGACTCTTCGCCAGGAGACGTGTCCTAGCACCACAGGGTGGCAAATATCGCCTGATCCCCTATGGGTTGACCGTTGCAACCTTTTAGGTTGGAACGGAAAATACAGACGATAGTGAAAAGGTCAAAAAGAATTCGGGCTTACGAGGACAGGCTATAGAAAGGGAGGGAACTCATGGAATCATCTGACGAGTCGAACCCACCAAATGCGGAACATTTTTTCCTGACAAACATTGAAGCACTCACTGAAGAACGCAAACTCTGGCTTGCCAAACAACGGCAACTTCCACTCAGAGTCTTAGATCATTTCCTAAAAATACTCACCATACAACAAACTTCCTCTTCGGCATCGGATTCCAAACTCCGGCAGATGGCAAAAGCGTTCACATCGTTCCACAAGATGATGGACACACTGCCCAGTCGTTCCCCTGTCATTCAAACATTGCATCAGGAAGCGCAACAGGCTTTAGAAGAAGCCAAATTTACACGAGTGGAATCATTACTCAATGATGCCGGCAATCAGGCGAGGGACTTAGCGCATGCCAAAAATGGTAAAGAGAAAAACGACCATTTCTTATCAGCCGCCGCTTCAAAAGCGGCCATTGGTGTCCTGAAACAGAGTGAGTTGGCCTATACGGAGGCAGCCCAGTCTTACCAGGAGGCCGTAAACTTGTTGCCCGTTGGGAATGAGAGCACGATGGCCGCCTATCTCCACGGGATGGGGGTCGCCTTAGTGTACGGTGAGAATTACGCGGAGGCAGAAGATCCCTTAACCCGTGCCCTGGCCATTAGGGAAGAAATTCTTCCCGCGTTCAATGCAGATCTAGGAGACAGTCTTTTCTATCTCAATAAGGTCTATCAAAAACAAAGGCGGCATGCCGAAGCGGAACCCCTCTGCCAACGGGCGTTAGCCATCCGTGAGAAAGAACGAGGGCCAGAGCATCCGGCCACGGCCGAGGCCCTCCTTAGTCTGGCCGTCCTGTCCAGTGCAACGGGCCGGAAGGCCGAAGCGGAACCCCTTTGCCAACGGGCGTTGGCCATCCGCGAGGAAGTGCTAGGGCCGGAGCATCCCGACACCGCCAAGATCCTGAATGGTCTGACCACCCTGTCCCGTGAAATGGGGCGGTATACCGAAGCGGAAACATTCTCTCAACGGGCGTTGGCCATCCGTGAGAAGGTGCTGGGGCCGGAGCATCTTGACACAGCCGTTTCACTGGATGCGCTGGCCGTCCTGTACGATGACACAGGACGATATGGAGAAGCGGAACCACTCTACCAACGGGCGTTGGCCATAGTGGAGAAAGTACGGGGACCGGAGCATCTTGACACCGCCAGGCCCCTCAATAATTTGGCCGCCCTATATGCTGAAACAAAGCGGTATGCCAAAGCGGAACCGCTCTGGCAACGGGTGTTGGCCATCCATGAGAAGGTGCTGGGGCCGGAACATCCTGACACCGCCAGGACCCTCGCTAATCTGGCCGGCCAGTACAATGACACAAAAAGATATGGAGAAGCGGAACCGCTCTACCAACGGGCGTTAGCCATCCAGGAGAAGGTGCTGGGGCCGGAGCATCCTGATACCGCCTATACCCTTAATAATCTGGCCAAACTATATACTGAAACAAAGCGGTATGCAGAAGCGGAACCCCTTTGCCAACGGGCGTTAGCTATCCAGGAGAAAGTGCTGGGACCGGAGCATCCTGATACCGCCTATACCCTTAATAATCTGGCCAATCTGTACCTGGAAACCAAACGATTCGCGAAAGCGGAACCCCTCTACCAACGGGCGTTGACCATAAGTGCGAACCAGCTGGGACCTGAGCATCCTCTCCCCACCCTGTGCCGAGATAATCTCGAAATCCTGCGTACAAAGACGGGCCTCCAAGGCAAGTTAACCAAAGATTTCACAACGCTAAAGGGCGTCCTCATCCTGATTATCGGTTTGTTCCTTCTCCTGCCCCTTTTGTTTTTGATTTTCTTCTGAAGGTGTCGCGATCTCTTGAGGGAGAATGAGACGTTCTGCTTGGGGGATCCTGTCCACTGCATGGCCGTTGTGTGTTGAGAATGTGCTGACGGACGGACACGGCACTCAGAACAAGCCCTCGTTTCGTCAATAAGAGTCAAAAGAAGAAACCAGTATTAGGCTGAGTGTCCACGGAAATGAAGCAAGTCCATGGGCTTAACCAAACTGTCCACGAAACCGCGGCAAGACCAATATGGTATGCCCCCCACTTAGGAATTTGAACAAGCCCTATCCCCTAACGCTAATAATGAGCAATCCTCAAGAGCATGTTTCACCAATTCCTGCCCTGCTCACCCACAAAACATGTGACGGAAAGACAGAAATTCAGTATCGCTCTGGCTTAATAGTCGGTAGGGACAGGATACGAGAACGGTAGGATAGTTAAATTTTAGAATGGATGCTTAGTGTGAGAAGGCTTCTTGGTTGCCAGAAGTGTGGCCAGATTTACCAACACGTTTTTGATTCATATGGTGCTTCTGGACGGAGCGTGTATGCGAGCAGTGAAGTGTGAAATCCGAGCGAGTCTCGGTCTGTTGGTAATCAACTTTTTGAGTTAGGTTGACTCGTAAGCTGGAAAGAGTACAGTAGCAGCACATTCTTAGACGAAAATATTTATTGCAAAAGATTATACGGCAACTAGTCGCTCAAACTGGGAACAGGAAAAACCTGCATGAATTTTTTGACCATACGAGAATCAGATAATCTATAGTTAAATTTAAAAGAGGTAACTCAAATGCTGGGGAAGTTTTTAAGAAAAAGAAAAATTAAAAAATTCGCCAAAAAGTTACCACTTGTACTCCAAGAAATGTATGGAAATCAAAAATATTATACTCAAGCCCAAGTTGATTCAGCGATAAAACGTAAAAAATTAGATTGGAATACTACCTCAATCGCTTATTATTGCTATGCTTATGCGATGTACTGCTCTCGTGATGAGTTTAATAGGATCCACGATGAAGCCGGAGAAAAGTGCAATTATCAGGAAATGAGACAGGATGTCTGCGATACTTTCTCTTTTAGCTCTAATGATTTTCCCTTTTCATCATTACTTATCGAAGCCAGTCTGCCAAGATTAGGCATCTTTGGAAGTGATTTGGGTGGGGGAAACAATTTTAGTGATGGGACTGATGGTGGAGGATCTGACGGAGGAGGGGGTGGTGATTAATCCCTGCATCAACATCATGCAAAATTATGGTATTGGCAACACAAGGATCGATGGACAAATTGACAATGCCACGACTTTTCATGTTCATATGGGAAATCTCGGGTTAGATAAGTTAGGGCTTTTGGGGTATGGCGTCAGCTTTGGCTTTGGCTTTGGGGTCTGCCGCAGCTTTTGCTTTACTCACTTTTTCCAAGGCATTGGCCGCCGCCGCTTTCGCTTTGCGGGCTTCCTTTGTTTCGCAGGTGGATTTATCATAGTGCCTTTCACTTATTGATATGACAACCCCATTTTCGACTTCAAGATTCAACTCAGTTTTGTATACATAGTGATTGTGTTCATTTCTACAGAGCCAATCGAGTTTAGCCTGAAAAGTCCCATTGAGCCAGACTGCGAGAGCTGGATTTGATAAGTCAGGAAATACACTGTTTAACGCATGAGATCCACCACAACTACGTAAACCCGTCAACCAAAGCTTTCCGTTTGCGTATTTAAATTTACCGACTGATCCACCCATTGCTGAGCAAGCTTGCCCCTCTTGCCTTAATCCTCGTAATTCTTCAGATTCTGGTAGATCCATCCAACAACATTCGGTAGGAAAAATACTTCCTTTTCGGTCACCGTATATGAAACCATCGATTAATGGTTGTGTAGAAAAAGCAGGAGAAGCCCAGAAAATAAATAAGACAACAGCAGTGTTTCGCAAAAAATGAATCATATAAGACGCATTATTTCATTTGGTTCGTCTAGATATAAAATTTCGGTCAGAACTCAAAGGTAAAATGTGAACGTGTGGTCTATCCCCGATTTGGTGAACAGCCTGTCTGCATTACTCAGACCATGCCCGGAAATGTATCGCAAGTTCGTAACTTCATCGATTCACTCACTCCCGGTATCTGGGTCCTTGAAACATTGAGCATCACCGGATGGTGAGTCAATAACGTCCCCACATAATCCATTCGAAGAAATGAATTCTGGCCGTTTGTTTGTTCGATAGAAAGCTCTGATGGACGACGGGTCTAGGAGACTCGAGCTACAATATCCATGGGCGAAGGCCATGTCATCTGAATACTGGTATCTAGCTTGTGCCGATGCTGCCGGCAAGGCTCCCATGGTCTGTAATCGTTTTGGCGTTGATTCGGTTATGCAAGCTTGCTTAGTTATTCTTACAGCTTTTGTTTAGTCCCCGTAACAAAAGCGCTGTGAGATTTTTAAAAACAAGACCTAGAAACGCTGGCCCGAAACGCTCGGCAGCGTACTTGCATCCATAGTGAAGGGGAGCTCCCCCACCAACTTTATAAATAATAAAAGAAGTCTTTCGCGCATAGACGAGAATCTAGACGTCGAGACGGCGCTTTGGTCTGCGAGCGTCTTTCCTCATGTTATCCAGGGCTATTCCCGTGGATTGGGAGGTGTTTGGCAAGAGCCTTCAACGGGGTGCCTCGATCTTTCTTGGAGATATTCTCATTTTCGTAGTTCCTCGGGGGCCGCTCCTCTTCCTCGTCCGGGGAGATGCGAAAGGTGAACGACTCGTTGACCTCGCGCCCCTGATTGCCAAAAAAAGCTTCAATGCGATTTGCGTTCATCGAGAAAAAGAAGATTTTGCCGCTCTGTGCCGTTTTTAGTTTCTTCACCTGTTTGAGGACCTCATCGGATACCCCGACAGAGTCTTCTTCACCGACGTCGTCCATTTTTTCCAAGCCAGATCGGAGGAAGTCTTCGGGTATCTCAGGCAATCCGGCGCCACTCGGGAGATGCATGGTTTGAGAACCCGCCGTACGAAACGAGCAGTCGTTGCCGTCCTTTTCGCTACCGTAATCCGCGAGGAGATCCTGGTCAAACAGGTCACAATTCGTGATCTCGACGATCGAAGGGGTCGGCACCGACACCGAGAAGACCAACGTAGCGTCTGCGGTTGCGGAAAAGCCGTACGAGCCATCGCCCGATCCATTCGCTTCGATACGCACCCGACCGTCAATGACAAACTCACCGTCGTCATTGGTCGTGGTGGTCGTGAATTGCGCGTAAGCACTGATGCCTTTCGAGAGGGTGACCCGATGAGTGAGGTCGAGTTCATTCGGGGATTTCAGAGGCTCCTCCTGAACCTTGACGGCCTGACCATTGCGCGTCAAGGTCGTCCATTCGCTGTGTCCCCCCAACAGACTCCAATCGTACTGCCGAAGATACTGTTCGGTCTCGAGGTCGGCCCTCTTGGCGCCCTGAACCATGGCGTACGTCGCGATCGATTGATTGATTCCAAGCAACTTCGCCTGACCACAGCGCGCACGCACGATGACGTCAGGAGCCGAAAGATTGGGCGTGGCCTTCACATCGACATTGGCAACCCAGAGTTTGAACTTTTTATCTTTCGGATCGGCCGTATCATCAACGTTATAGCGATCGCCATTCACGAGGAAGCGATGCGCCCTCTCGTCGCCCTCTAGATCGAGATCTATGGAGGGGTAAGGGCAGGCGGCATATTCCGTTGAGACATTGTAGCATTGAGCGCTCATCGCCTCGGTGGGCAGCTTGGCCTCCTCCTGCCCAAGCTCTGCCTCTGCAGACAATCGACACTTCTCTTCGTCGCAGTCCATCTGGACGTCATGACAGAACCCCTGGTAGCGCTCTTGACCGTCGCGGGTTTTCAGTAGATCCAAATAGCCCTCTTTGATACTCTTGCCCAGGGCCTTCCGGAGCGCGTGATCCACGACGGCATATTGTAAATTCGTGGGAAATTCCGACAGTTTAGGGGCACCGATTGTCTGGATAAGGCTAGTAGTCCCAGACTGGATAACAGGGTAAGCCGCAGATAGATACATCAGCGAGGAATCGATCGAAATCCAGAATTCAGAAACCTGGTATGGAGCAGCCGCAAAGTCCTCCGAAGACAACGGGTAGTGCCAATCCCGCCATTTTTTCTTGAATCGATAATCGCTTATAATCGGGACAATCCCCTTACGATCCGGCGCATACGGTTCTGTCGCGGAAGCGATTCCTTCCGTGATCCACCGATGGCTCCAACCAACAATGGGAATCTCCACGGCCTGTACGGCGTGCATGATCTCATGAATTATGGTTCTCCCTTTAACCTCAGGTTTAACGATGATGGTGCCCCTGTCGTGGGCGTATTCGGCATTAGCTGGAATTTCACGCCCACGATCAAACTTGGGATCTACCTCAATCAAGAAATACTCTTTAGAAAAAGAAAGGGGGAAGGTGGGATCAACCATTACAACTCGTCTACCCCGTTTCCGCCTATTTTCTATCTCCGTTTGGGACCACCTCCGGAGGTAGGCTCGTTCGAACCCTAGCCCTATAAGTGTCTGAGACGATGCCAAGGCCAATTTTGCCATCCGATTGAAGTCTTCCGAGTCTGAGTTACATTGTCCCCGCCACTTACCCGTAAAGCGCCCCGGACGACATTCGAAGGCCCACCCCACTCCGTTCAATGGGGTAACCCAATCAGCATTTTTGGCCTGGGCATGGGCCTGTTCGCCACCAAGCACGTTCGTGGCGAATCTGCCGAGCCGATTGGTGACAGCGCTCATCGAAGTCACAGGCGGCGCAGCTATGCTCGAAGAAGTGTCGGGATCACGAACGACCACGAGAGAGAAAGACGTTGCGGTAGCGCCCAGTTGGAATCGGAGCACTGCGCGTTCCTCATCCAGCACGCCCAAGGCCAAACTCCAATCCGTATCAATGATGCCATGAGGGAAGCGACTCCCTGTTGACTTGATTAACCCGTAAAGGTCCCCGTCGGCGGCATCTGGAAGGTCGATCTCGACCACCAGGATGCCGCTGATGTGTTCCGCCTTTGAAAACTCGATCGTGACGACCTCGGTGATGGGCACTTCACCAGTATCGAGCGACTCGTTGAGCTGGTCCCAGGGTTTTTTCGACAGTCGCACATCGACGCCCTCCGACAACGCTCCGGCTGGGATGTGTAACGCGGCTGAGGGTACTTCAAGGCGCAGCGGTTCTCCCTCAACGATAGCACTCGATGCCGCTGGTCCAGAAGAATCCGCACATGCCGTAAGCATGGCCAGGACAAGCGCACAGGTGCTTATGACTCGAAGGCCGATGGGAACAATCTGCTTGGGTAGATCGGGTCCAGGCATTCTCATGATAATGAGTAGGACTTTGAAACAGTCTGGTTGGGCGAGCCGGAACGTACCAAAGAACGCACCGGATAGCAACCAAGGCGAATGCAATAAAACCGTGAAGCAGCTTGATTTAGAAGGAAATGAGAGATGGCTGGGGGAGGAGGAGTTGACCCCTCACAATCAGAACGAGAATCCCACCAAACCTAAATGTGATACAGAACGATTAAGAAGAATTGAGTGTCACCATCCTCGCATGAAGATAAGGCCTTCTAGCATTTGGTTGTGATGAAGTGTGATTACGGTAGATCTGGAACTGGGAGTTAAACAGGGACCGGACTGAGAGTAAAACTGGGAGCAGGGAAACTTTGAATACATAATGGTTACAGTTTGGTATGTTTGCCCCTTGCCTTAAAAACCCAACCTAGGAGTATCACCATTGATGGTGAAGGACTGCGCAGAAGAACGATGAACCCCTTTCTGCACTCGCCCGAGTCCAAGAGTTGCATTTATTGCATTTCATGTTGCCCCAGCTGCCCTGAGCAATTGCAGGATCTCTTCGGACTCCGTCACTCCAAGGGCCGTCACCCCATCATTGGTGATGAGATCAATATTCGCGCCCTTGTTCAGCAGCAGCTCCACCGCCTCTGCATGCCTATAGAGTGACGCCATATATAAGGCCGTCCAGCCATCGTTTGTTTGATGATTCACCTTAGCGCCCTTGTCCAACAGCAGCTGCACCACGGCCGCATCCCCCTGATGAGACGCCACGATTAAGGCCGTCCAGCCATGGCTTGTTTGAAGGTCTACCATAGCGCCCTTGTCCAACAGCAGCTGCACCACGGCTTCATGTCCGTTTTGAGATGCCATAAATAAGGCCGTCCAACCCTCGCTATCTTGAAGGTCTGCCTTGGCGCCCTTATCCAGCAGCAGCTGCACGACGGCCGCATGCCCTTCCGCAGACGCCATAATTAAGGCCGTCGCCCCGTTGTTTGCTTGATGATCAACCATAGCGCC
>JAJDBS010000241.1 GCA_029261235.1 Nitrospirales bacterium | reverse complement strand
CGGTAACCCCGCTGATGGCTATTATGCGCTCAAAACTGTGGCAGAAAGTCATGGAGCCATGGATTCCGTCACCGATGATGAAATTGTCGAGGGCATCAAGCTCCTGGCCCAAACCGAGGGCATTTTTGCCGAAACCGCTGGAGGCGTCACGATTGGGGTGTTACAAAAATTAGTCAAACAGGGTTTGATCCGAAAAGACGAAGTCACGGTCGCATACATCACCGGCAATGGCCTCAAAACACAAGAAGCCGTCGTCGACTCGGTGGGACGACCAACTCGCATACAACCCAGTCTCAAGCACTTTACGCAGACCTTTGGCATTGAGGAGCCCACATGATTAAGGTACGTATCCCCACTCCCCTTCGTCCGATGACCGGTGGGAAAAATGAAGTAGAAATAGCCGGTAATTCTGTAGCCGAAATTATTGATAATTTAAGCTCGGCCCACCCTGGCATTAAAGAACGCATTTGCGACGAACAGGGAGAAGTGCGGCGATTTATCAATATCTATGTTAACGAAGAAGACATCCGGTTTTTAACTGGAAAAGAGACACTATTAAAAGATGGTGATGAAATGTCAATTATCCCCGCCATTGCAGGAGGCAGGTAAATGGCTAAACTTCGATTCCACATTCGATACCCTGAAGAACGCATTCCCGATCCAATTCTGTATCAAATAGGGAAAGAATTTCAGGTCATTCCTAGTATCAGGCGAGCGGATGTTCGGGAAACCACTGGATGGATGGATGTTGAGTTTACCGGAGAAGCCGATGAAATTGACCGGGCGATCGTCGGCCTTCGCGAAAAAGGATGCATCGTTGATCCCATCGAATTAAATGTCGTTGAGTAACGGTAGAGAAACCATGCAATTTACAGATTCGCAAATTAATCGCTACAGCCGCCAGATGATTTTGAGTGAAGTTGGCGGCAAAGGCCAGAAGAAACTTCAGGACGCGAAGGTCCTCGTGATTGGAGCAGGCGGCCTAGGATCACCAGCGGCCCTGTACCTTGCAGCGGCAGGCATTGGCACACTCGGACTCACGGACGGCGATGTGGTTGATCTTTCCAATTTACAACGACAAATTCTCCACACCACGGATCGCATTGGAATGCCCAAAGCTGAATCGGGTGGACAATTGTTATCGGCTCTGAATCCCGAGACAAATCTTCAGCTCTATCCAGAACATGTCAGCAAAGAAAACATCATGGCCCTCCTCGAACAGTATGACATCATTCTGGACGGCTCTGATAATTTCTCAACACGGTTCCTCATCAATGATGCCTGTTTCTTTGCAAAAAAGACGTTAATTTCTGGGAGCATTTTTCGGTTTGAAGGTCAGCTGGCCACCATCAAACCGCACGAAGGCTTTCCCTGTTACCGGTGCTTATATCCCGAACCACCCCCTGCGGGCTTAGTACCCAATTGTCAGGAAGCTGGAGTGTTGGGTGTCTTAGCAGGGACAATTGGCGTGTTACAAGCCAATGAAGCCATCAAAGAAATCCTTGGACTTGGAGAATCACTCGCTGAGCGCCTCCTTCTTTATGACGCCCTCGATATGACGTTCAGAAAAGTTAAACGCCCGAAAGCTCCGACCTGTCCTCTCTGTGGACCTCATCCCACAATCACAGAATTGGGAGAGGACTATGAGGTTGTCTGTAGCCTCTGACCTCTATGTTCCACATCCCTTCTGGCATCCTTCAAGACATGATTGCCCATGCACGGGAACTGGCCCCGCATGAATGCTGCGGCATTCTCTCGGGGAAAAACCAGTCCGTGGCCGAAACCTATCGCATTACCAATATTTTGGCCAACATGTCGGATGGGGATCTCTCGCGATTTGAAGGAGCAAAACTCTCTGACCTTCAACGACTCTCCCCTGAAGAACGTGCAGACATCGCGTTCCAAATGGACGCCAGAGAAATGGCGATGGCTCAACGTGACATCCGGTCAAAAGAACTAAATCTGATTGGGTTTTACCATTCTCATACCTTTAGTCCCGCACGCCCATCCCAAACCGATATTACCATTGCCATGGAATTTGAAGGTTACCGCCAGAAACTCAATCTCCCAGAACCGCTCCACCTCATCGTGTCCTTGGAGCATACCGATAAGCCAGATATTCGCGCCTATCGAATCCAGGACTCGCAAGCGACTGAAGTCCAAATCCAAGAGATCTCTGAGTAATTTCGATTCACTCTTTCTCTTCATCAACAATTGTTGTTAATAATTCCCCCACTAGACATCCCGCATGATACCTTGGGATAATGAGAGACATTCTCAAATTGTCTAGAAGGAGTAGCTCATGTTCCCCCAATATGTTTGCAGCAGTGTATTTGCCATTGTTCTCTTAATCGTCACCAGCGTGACCGTTTTTGCAGAAGCTTCGCCTACCCTCAAAAGCTATTACAGCCCTATCGTACGGCTGGAAGCCGATAAAGGATATTTCCTCATTACCACGAACTCAGGAATTCAATGGATTCAAGTTGAAGACCCCGGGAAGGAACACCTCAAAACGTTAGAAGTTGGCGACATGATTGATGTGGTCGTCCAACTTCGACCAGATCCCGCACCTCCGCTTCTCAAAACCTGGAAACTAGCCAGAAGCGCCTCCCCGTGCACTGTGTTCAATGGGCAAACATGTAGTTCTGAATAAAGGTCCCCTGCCCTCATCCTCATCCGGGTAGCTGAGTAGCCATCCGTCCTCCCCATCGGATACGCACTATCCCTTCATCTCGGTCAATATTCACGCTGGCAGAAGAATATCCACGCGTATTTTCCAGTGCCGTCTTTCGATAAGAATTCCTTCAACAAATGAATATAAAAAATTATATTTTAAATTGACATTATGTTATCTTAAATTTACAATTCGCTATTCTTCATCGCTGGATCTGTCTGATATTTTCGTTCATGAATGAAGCAGATCCATGGGCAAGTATCAACTAAGAGATACCAACAACTTGTCAGAAACAAGACATAATGATTGTTGACATGGACTTAGGCCCCTTGTGGTTAACGTTGCAATTAGCGGGCTCCACGGTCATTGTTCTCCTTCTCGTGGGCACGCCCATCGCCTGGTGGCTCGCCTTCACCTCCTCACGATGGCGAAGCATCGTCGAAGCCATCGTCGCGCTTCCCATTGTCTTACCACCAACAGTCTTAGGGTTCTATCTGCTCATCGCGCTCGGGCCTCATGGCCTAATCGGAGGGATATGGAAAGATCTCACCGGATCAGCCCTGTCTTTCACCTTCACCGGATTGGTGATTGCCTCAAGCTTCTATTCACTCCCCTTTGTCGTCCAACCCCTCCACGGAGCCTTCGAAGCCGTCGGAAGAAAACCCTTGGAGGCCGCATGGGCTCTCGGGGCTTCTAAGCTTGATACATTTTTCACGGTAGCCTCCCCAATGGCCATACGTGGATACCTCACAGCCATTGTATTGGGATTTGCACACACCCTAGGAGAGTTTGGTGTTGTGCTCATGGTGGGCGGCAATATTCCAGGTCAAACTAAAGTCCTCTCCATTGCCATTTATGATCATGTGGAAACACTTGAGTATGCACAAGCTCATACGCTATCAGCTGGGTTACTCCTCTTTTCCTTTCTCGTCCTCCTTGCGGTCTATACCGCGAATCGACGTTTACCTCTCCATGTCACATGAATCAATTATCCGCCAAATTTGATCTCGCATTTCCTTCGTTTCACTTACACGTCAACATGAATGCTCCGGCCGAAGGGATCATCGCAGTCTTTGGTCCATCAGGTTGCGGTAAGACCACATTCTTGCGCTGCCTAGCAGGGCTTGAACGTACAGCTTCTGGCTCAATGAGCTTGAATAACCACATTTGGCAAGATGACCGCCAGGGCATTTTCGTACCGCTAACCCAACGCTCAGTGGGCTATGTCTTCCAAGAACCCCGCCTCTTTCCTCATTTGAACGTCCGAGAAAATTTGCAATATGGATGGAAACGAACCGTAAAATCAGCACGCCGCATTACACTCGATCATGTCATCCAGGTGTTAGATATCGAACGATTGCTCGATCGTCGTCCGCAATCACTGTCGGGAGGAGAGCAACAACGAGTGGCCATCGGTCGTGCCTTACTCACCAGCCCGCAACTCTTGCTGATGGATGAGCCACTCAGCTCCCTTGACCTCCAACGAAAACGAGAAATCCTGCCATTCATCCATAAACTGGATTCGGAGTTTCACATTCCCATCGTCTATGTAAGTCATGACCTTCATGAAATCGTTGAGTTAGCCAAGACGGTCGTACTACTCAAAGAAGGAAAAGTGGCGGGTAGCGGACCAATTGAAGAGGTGTTCTCACAACTCAATCTTCGTCATCTTATCCCCGAAAATCATCTAGGAGCACTCGTCGAGACCACAGTTGCTGAACACGACCAGGAATTCGGCCTCACAACACTCACGTTCCCAGGTGGACACCTTCATGTTCCCCACCAAAAACGACAAATTGGAGAGCGCCTTCGTGTGCAAATCCTGGCAAAAGACGTCAGTATTATTTCTAGCCCACCATCCTTTCAAACCAGCGTACTCAACCTCCTAGAGGCCAGTGTGGTAGAAATTGGAGAGGTTAAACCGGAACACCCGTTTGTTGATATCAAGCTGGATATCGGTTGCCCACTTCTCGCAACCATCACCCGCAAATCACTTGCCACACTTAAACTCCATTCAGGCCAGCGCGTCCACGCACAAATCAAAGCCGTGGCACTCAGCCCCGAAATCCACCAATAAACCGTTCATCCGCGACTAGATACACAGTGTCACATAGACGAGGACTGCTGGATATTGCACCCCGATCGTCAGTCTCTCTTCCTTTTAGGAGGTGGACCCTGAACAGCAGGGAATGATCAAAAGATCGCGTAGCAAGGCCACAGGCATTCCCCGCCTTCGTAGCTCACTTCCGCCTACGGGGGCCGAAGCCTTCGGCGGAGTAGCTCGACGCACGAAACATACTGCCAATTCGTGAGCACTCGCAGCTCAAAGCGGGGCCAATCCTGTGATCCCGAAGCTCTAGGAAAATGGTGCGGTACCTGCTCGAAGCCGCTCCGGCAAAGGCCAGGTGCGCCGCCTGGCCTGTTCCATTCTGAAATGTGGCCCTTTACTTTTAACACTCCCAGAGGCTGAGAAGACTGAACATCGCCAGATAAAGCTCAATAGGCTTTTGCCACTTTTTTTAAAGAACTATTCATCTTCGTCTTCCATTTACCGAATGATAGTAATGAAGGATCCTCGCCAAGCGAGGGGGCGAGAATTGGCTTATCGATGCGATGCGGTGCGAGCCAATCAGCCAGCACATAGCCGGGATCAATTGAGAAGGAACTTCGGGCCGATAGCCGGATGACAAAACGGAGGAATCTGCTGAGCACTGACAAATTCACCGGGTTTCATCCAGGGCAGCGATCAAGGGGCTCTTCGGAAATTCGAATGACTCGACAAAAGGCTTATGGGGTATGCGACAGGAGTCTCACCGCGAGGAAATGCTGCCAGCTATCATCAAGCCCACATGGAAAACAATCCATGATCATCCACGTACTTGGGAGTTGGCCATAAATAATTATTAGGAGTTTTATCATGCTCGTTATCGTTGGATACATTCTGATTATTATTTCTGTATTTGGTGGATTTGCACTTGCTGGCGGACATGTCGCCTCACTGTGGCAACCCGTTGAAGTACTGATGATCGCAGGTGGGGCAATTGGAGCGTTTGTGGTCGGTAATTCAAATAAAGCTATTAAGGCCACATTGAAGCAGCTGCCCGCGGTGTTTAAAGAAACGCCATATAATAAAGAGCTGTACATGGAATTGATGTCGTTACTCTACGCAATATTGGCAAAAATAAAAAAAGAAGGATTGATGTCAATTGAAGCTGATGTTGATGATCCCCACAAAAGCGCCATATTCAAGAAGTTCCCCAAAATTGTTGCAGATCATCATATCACGGAATTTATGACTGATTACTTACGATTGATGGTTGGAGGCAATCTCAATTCTATGGAAATTGAAAATTTGATGGATTGTGAATTAGAAACACACCATCAGGAGGGAGAAGTTCCCATTCATTGTGTCGCAAAGCTGGGGGATGGATTACCGGCGTTTGGAATTGTTGCGGCGGTGATGGGTGTGGTCCATACCATGGAGTCCGTCCATCTCCCACCCGCTGAGCTGGGTATCTTGATTGCGGCTGCACTCGTTGGAACCTTCTTAGGGATTCTTCTTGCCTACGGGTTTGTCAGTCCTTTGGCAGGCAAGCTTGAACATCAACTCCATGACTCGAGTAAATTGCTTGAGTGTATAAAAATCACACTCTTGGCGAATCTGAACGGGTACTCTCCCGTGTTGTCTGTTGAATTTGGCAGGAAAGCCTTATTCTCGACGGAGCGGCCATCCTTCATGGAGCTCGAAAAGCATATTAAAAAGGCCAAAGCTTAACAACAATACCCAAAAATGATATCGCAAGACCCGAGGTAATGTATGGCTGACGACGCGTCTCAACAACCTATTGTTGTAAAAAAAATCAAGAAAGTTGTGGGTGGTGCTCATGGGGGTGCCTGGAAAATTGCGTATGCAGATTTCGTGACGGCCATGATGGCATTTTTCTTGTTGATGTGGTTATTGGGATCAACATCTGAAGATACGAAAGCAGGGATTGCTGAATATTTCAAAACCCCATTAGAGGTGGCGATGGGTAGTGCTGGTACTGGTGATTCGACAAGTGTCATTCAAGGTGGCGGCACAGATATGACGCGTAGTGCGGGCCAGGTCAATAAAACCACTTCAGAAAAAGAAGAACAGATCACGAAGAAAAAAGCAGCCCGAGCCGAACGTCAACGGAAAGAGGTCGTTCAACTGAAGAAATTAAAAGCGAAAATTGAAGATTCCATCAAAGCCAACCCCTCTTTGCGAAAATTCAAAAAACAGCTTCTGATAGATATCACAACGGATGGCCTACGTATTCAAATTATTGATGCGCAAAACCGTCCAATGTTTTCGAGCGGAAAAGCAGAACTCCAGCCCTATACGCAAATCATACTCCGTGAAATTGGCAAGACCCTCAATGACGTTCCAAATAAAATCAGCCTTGCAGGCCATACTGATGCAACACCATTCCCATCCGGCAACACAGGACGTAGCAATTGGGAATTATCAGCAGATCGTGCAAATGCTTCACGGAGAGAACTGATTTCTGGCGGTATGGACACACATAAAATCCTAAGAGTCGTTGGGTTAGCTTCCGCAGTCTTATATGACAAAATCAACCCGCTCAATCCCAACAATCGCCGCATTTCGATTACCGTGATGAACAAAGAGGCTGAAAGAGCGATCACGAAAGATGGTGGCACGCTAGGATTCGGGCCTGGAGGAGAATATCGTAAAGAACTGAAGATTACTTCGGGTCTCTAGCCTGGGTCCGTCATCTTCGTGTATTGAGAAAATCTATGGTATGGCTCACGTCAATTATCCGATCCCCTGCCTCTGTCGCGTTACTGACACAAGTCTGTTCTTTCGTCGCGATATTGCTGCTCATCTTCGTTGTACCAGAACAACAACTCAGCATATTTCAATGGGCCATGTTGCAAGGTGTGTTAGCAGCCCTTATGAGTTTTCGATGTCGAATGGCGACCTGGTGGACAGGCATACACTTACTATTCATACCGGCTCTGACCGCAACACTGACACTGAGCATACCCCCAATCTGGTTTTTCATTGGATTCCTCTCCTTGATACTGATCTATGGAAAGACCTACCAGACGCAAGTCCCACTGTACCTTTCCAGTCAAGAAGTCACGACGGTACTGAGTTCATGGCTACCTAAGCAGAATAATTTTTCATTTATTGATTTGGGTTGTGGATGCGGTGGGCTACTGAAAAACCTCAGTCAAGTCCAATCAAATGGAAGCTACTATGGCATCGAAGCTGCGCCACTACCCTATCTCGTCAGTAAGTTACGAAATATCGTGTTTGCGCCAAATAATACAATTAGATGGGGTGATTTTTGGAAAGATGACCTGACGCAGTATGATGTGGTGTACGCATATCTCTCTCCTGTCCCAATGAAAACATTGTGGGAAAAAGCCAAGCAGGAAATGCAACCAGGTAGCATTTTCATCAGCAATAGCTTTATCATCCCGGACGTCTCGCCAGAAAAAAGCGTCAAGCTCAATGATTTTTCTGGTTCTACACTATATATGTGGCGAATATAAGGAAGACTTCTGAAATACGGAGAAACCTTTCCTCTTGGATAGTGGTCGCTTTCACGCCTTCCCAGTCCTGAGCTTGGCATAGCTTTCCTGCCCTAAATACCGTTCTAGTTTTTCACTGAGATCTGTTGAAATTTTATCCATTGAAGCGATACGACGCAGTTGGGCTTCCATCTTGGTTTGTAAATCCTGTCGATATTTTCTGAATTCTTCAAAAGCCCCAATCATTCTTGAGGCCACTTGTGGATTTTTGGCATCAAGCTCCATGAGAAAATGGGCGACAAATTCATAGCCGGATCCATCCTCGGCATGAAACCCTTTGGGATTTCCCTGAGAGAATCCCCCATACAACGCCCGCATTCTATTGGGCGTGGGGTTCATAAAGGCGTGATGTTCTTTAAGCTTTGTTACAACCCTTAAAATGTCATCAGTCCGCGATCTCGCAAACGCCCCAACCCACTTATCCACGACCAATGCATCCTCTTCAAATTGATAGTAAAAATGTTGGGTCATACTGTCCCGATACGATTGGGCATCAT
>JAJDBS010000025.1 GCA_029261235.1 Nitrospirales bacterium | reverse complement strand
GCCGCGCGTTGGTCTCTTGAGTATTGGGGAAGAAGATACCAAGGGAAATGAGGCGACCAAAGAGGCTTTTAAGCTGCTGAAAGAAAGTCGCATTCATTTTATTGGCAATATTGAAGGGCGAGACGTGTATAGCGGTAATGCCGATGTGATCGTGACCGATGGCTTTATCGGAAATGTGGCATTGAAAATATCCGAAGGGTTGGCGGATGCCATAAAAAAAATGTTGATGGAGGAAATTGCGCAGTCTGCTCTTGGACGGTTTTCCTATCTTTTTCTGGCAGGCCCTCTACTTCGTTTGCGTCGAAAAACAGATTATGCAGAATTTGGTGGGGCGCCTCTCTTGGGTGTGGAGGGTATCAGCATGATTTGCCATGGTCGTTCTTCATCAAAAGCCATCAAAAATGCCATTCTGCAGGCTTATTCGTTGGCCCAAGGAGGGTTGATTGAGGCGATTCGAGGCGATATTGCGGAAGGTGTGATCCCTTTGCCCACAGAACCGAAAACTGTCTCTTAACCATACATGAATAGTGCGATTCTTGGGACAGGGAGTTATGTACCGACTCGGGTGTTAACCAACGCCGATTTAGAGCGTATGGTTGATACCTCAGATACCTGGATAGTGGAACGGACAGGCATCCGAGAACGTCGTCTAGTAGAGCCGGGACAAGCCTGTTCAGACTTAGCCTTGCAGGCTGCTCAGCGTGCACTGTTAGCAGCCAATGTGAAGGCATGTGATATTGATCTGATTCTTTTAGCAACATGTACCGGAGATGCTCCGCTTCCCTCAACCGCCTGTTTGCTTCAGCATCAACTGGGCGCAACGCGGGCTGCGGCTTGTGATATTTCAGCAGCCTGTTGTGGATTTGTCTATGCTCTCTCTCTAGCGGATGCCTATATCAAAACCGGGATGCGACATGTGTTAGTGGTTGCCTCAGAAGTCATGTCAGCCATCACCGATTGGACAGATCGTAATACCTGTGTGCTATTTGGTGATGGAGCAGGAGCTGTGGTTCTTGGACAAGGCTCACAGCATTCTGGAATTCTTTCGACCCATTTACATGCCAATGGGCGCTTGCCTGAAATGATTCATGTTCCAGGAGGCGGATCTAAAGAGCCAGCCTCGAAAGAAGTCTTGGACAATAAACGGTGTTTTATTAAAATGAAAGGCAATGAAACCTTTAAAATTGCCGTTAAATCTATGGAAGAGGCCGCTCATGAAGCCGCAGACGCCAATGGCGTCAACATGGCGGATATTGATGTTTTTATCCCCCATCAGGCAAATATGAGGATTTTGAAGGCCGTGAGTCAGCGCTTAGGGTTGGGTCAGGAAAAATTAATGATAAATTTAGACAAATTTGGTAATACTTCTGCCGCATCTATTCCATTGGCCTTAGATGAAGCCGTACGCAGTCAGAAAGTTCAAAAGGGGCAATTGGTCTTGTTGGCAGCCTTTGGGGCTGGATTGACTTGGGCATCGGCATTGGTGCGTTGGTAGCACGATCATCTGACAATCGAAATTCAAGAAGAAGGGAACATTATGTCTGACACGAATTGGGGTGACGGGAACTGGGCCTTAATTCTTGGGGCTTCAAGTGGATTTGGCGAAGCTGCGGCCTTAGAGCTTGCTGGTTTGGGACTGAATATCATTGGCGTGCATTTAGATCGAAGATCCACCCTCCCTAATGCGGAACGTATTGCGACGCAAATTCGTGAATTGGGACGTGAGGCGTTGTTTTTTAATGTCAACGCCGCCGACCCGGAAAAGCGAGCGGATATCTTGCAAGCGGTGAGGCAACATGGCGAAGAATCTGGAAAGCCTGTCAATGTGCGAGTGCTGTTACATTCATTAGCCTTTGGAACCCTCAAGCCCTATATTGCAGAATCAGCGGCAGAGGGTATTAACAAAGCTCAAATGGACATGACCATTGATGTGATGGCCAATTCCCTCGTGTATTGGACTCAAGATTTAGTGACAGGCAAGTTTTTGGGCTCAGGAGGTCGTATTTTTTCCATGACAAGTGCGGGAGGGGCTCGTGTGTGGAAATCGTATGGGGCTGTTTCAGCTGCCAAGTCTGCGCTTGAATCTCACACGCGGCAACTGGCTTTGGAATTAGCTCCATTAGGCATTACCGTCAATTCTCTGATGGCAGGCGTTACCGATACCCCGGCGTTGCGCAAAATTCCTGGGTCTGACGAAATGATTACCATGGCTCAACGAAAAAATCCGTCAAATCGCTTAACAACCACGCAAGATGTAGCCGAGGCATTAGGTCTCTTGAGTCACCCCAAAGCACACTGGATCACGGGGAATGTGATTTGTGTTGACGGGGGAGAGTTTATTGTTGATTAGTCGTCAAAGTGGCATGGGTGTTTTGCGTGAAATACATGCCTGTCCTGCATCATCATTCAACGAGTGAATTGATTACATGAAATCTACCATTGGGTTTTTATTCCCTGGACAGGGTTCGCAATCTGTTGGAATGGGGAAGGCGCTGTATGAGACAAATCCCCAAATTTCTGCCCTCTATCAAGACGCAGAAAAAGTCTTAGGGTATGATGTCGGTGCGTTGTGTTTTGATGGTCCAGCCGAGCAGTTGAATCAAACGGAATATACGCAACCAGCTTTGCTGGTCTCGAGCCTCGCGGTATTCCAAATTGTAAAAGATGGCCCCCTTATCCCAGCAGCTGTGGCTGGGCATAGTTTGGGTGAATATACAGCCCTTGTCGCGGCCGGAGCCATCAGCTTTCGTGAGGCGGTGAGTCTTGTGCAAAAGCGTGGGCAATATATGTCAGAGGCGGTGAGTCCTGGGAGTGGGTTAGTCGCTGCGGTATTGGGCCTTTCCGAGGCAGAGGTTTCTGCGGTCTGCCAAGAAGCGGAAGTTTTGGGTGTCGTCGCTCCTGCTAATTTGAATTCCCCTGGGCAAACAGTCATTGCTGGAGAGAAAGGTGCGGTCGAACGAGCCCTAGAATTAGCAAAGGCCCGAGGGGCAAAGCGCGTGAAATCTTTGCCGGTGAGTGTCCCGGTCCATACCCCTCTCATGCAAAGTGCTGCAGATCGACTCAAGAAAGATATTGATGCTTTGGCCTGGTCTGATTTGCAGGTTCCGTTGATCAACAACGTGGACGCCAAAGCCTTACTGACAACCATTGAAGTCCGTGAATCCTTGGTTCGGCAGTTGCCATCTTCTGTTCGTTGGCAGGAAACGATTCAGACGATGTCGGCAATGGGCATTACCAATTTTATTGAAATTGGTCCTGGCAAGGTGTTGACAGGATTGGTCAAACGCATTGTGCCTGAGGCAACGACGTGGAATATTTTTGACCAAGAATCGTATGACCATGTTCTCGCCCATGTGGCATAATACTATGGTTATCCATATTTTATTGAGAGGGTTGCGATGTCATTGACAGGAAAAATTGCTGTAGTGACAGGGAGTGCTCAAGGCATTGGGCAAG
>JAJDBS010000240.1 GCA_029261235.1 Nitrospirales bacterium | reverse complement strand
TGAGCATGTAGAGGAAATTTTCTGCGAAGGAGAGATCATCCCGGGGTTGGATTGATTCATCTCCTCGTCGTAACCGAGCAAAGGCGGCAACAATTGTGGGAAGTTTAGCAATCAGACGGACGGCCGTGAGATACCGTGTGGTTTCATTTCTCACATCGTAAACTGGATAAAACATCCCTAGTGCTGCTACTGCTGATTGCAGCGCGTCCATGGGGTGTCCTTGCTCTGGGAGCGATTTCAAAAGATCAATGATGCGGTATTTGATGCGACGGTGATGAGAAATATCCCTGGTGAATCGCTCTAATTCATTTTTTGCAGGGAGTCGTTTGAAAAGTAGAAGGAAGGTGGTTTCAAGAAAGGAACTGTGTTCAGCCAGATCTTCAATACGAATTCCACGATATTCTAAAATTCCTTCTGCTCCATCTACAAAACTGATAGAGGATTTTGCAGCAGGAATGCCCGCTAATCCAGGGAAGAAATCACGCATGATCCACGTATTCCAAATTCTGGTTAATACGATCTCTAATAAAACATTATAGCTCCTTCCTTCTTTTTGGCCTAATCATCAATGAATTCAAAACAGAAAAGCGGCATCTCGTCTGTTGGAAGCAGGCATGATTACGTATACTTCTGCGGGTCTAGCGTGAAGCTTCTGGTGTTGTAATCGAACCAGCCTTAATCGAATTGCTCGGAATCTTGGTTTGTTCCAAATGGCTGATGGATTGGGCGAGTTTCAGCATTCCCGCAGATACCTCCTGAATATCATGGTGAAGGGCTTCCACTGTCTCGGCACCAATGGATTGGGTCAACGTGGCCATTCTTGATGAAACTTTTTGGAGGTCATATTGGAGCGCCTTGATGGTTGTCGCGGACTGTATTTCGGATTGTTCAAGGCGTTGCTCCAGGGCCTTCAGGTGTTTCGTGAGCGCGGGGTTTGAAGAAGGGTCGTGAGCCAACTGCTGGTATCGCTGCTCGAGTGATGCGACAAGAGATTGAAGTTTCTCCGTTTCTGGAGCCTTTAGCCCTGATTGCCCCCCGACCGAAAGTTTCTTGATATCCCCATGGAGACCTTTCACCGTTTTAGCATAGTGTTTTTCTGATTCTTGCACTCGTTGTTCCAAGGCCTGGAGGTTCTCCGTAAGGGTAGGGTTCGAGGAAGGGGCTTGGGCTAATTGCTGGTAGCGTTGCTCGAGTGAGATGACGACAGCTTGGAGATTCTCTATTTCTTGAGTCATATCGTCGGCTTGCTTTGTCACCGAAATTTTCTGCATGTCTTCCTGGAGATTTTTTACTGCCTCGGCGCTCTGTTGTTCTGATTGTTCGACCCGTAGTTGCAACGCTTGTAGGTCTGTATTGAGCGTAGGGTTGGAGGAAGACGTTTGGGGTAACAGCTGGAATCGTTGTTCGAGAGAAGTGACGAGGGCGTGAAGGTTCTCAGTTTCTTGTGTCTTGTCATTCTCGTTTATCGCAACTGAAATTTTTTGGATGTCCTCATTGAGGGCGTTGACTCTCTCGGTATAGAGTTTCTCCGACTTTTCCATGCGTTGTTCCATGGCCTCAAGGTGTTCAGTGAGGGCAGGGTTGGCGTAAGGGGCTTGGGCCAATTGCTGGTATTGCTGTTCGAGAGAAGTGACGAGGGCGTGAAGGTTCTCAGTTTCTTGTGTCTTGTCATCGTCGTTTATCGCAACTAAAATTTTTTGGATGTTCTCATTGAGGGCGTTGACTCTCTCGGTATAGAGTTTCTCCGACTCTCCCACGCGTTGTTCTAGGGCCTCGAGGTCTTCAGTGAGGGCTGGGTTCGAGGGAGGGACTTGAGTTAGCTGGAATCGCTGCTCGAGTGATGTGAGTATATGACGAAGATCATCCGGTGCTGTATTGTTCAGGGTCGTCTGCAATGCAGCCGTATCTGAGGTAACGGTATCCCTCACTTGGTTAATGTAGCCATGGAGTTGATTGAGTCGCTTTTGAATATCAAGAATCTCTTTAGCCGTTGGCATGACTTGATCGAGAGTTTGCTGCTGTGCGCTTAATTGATTCGCCAGTCGTTCTTCTTCTTGTGTTGCCCGATCTTTTTCTGTCACAAGGGTGACAGTAAATTCTCCCATCGTTTCTTTAAACGCAACCAAGGAGTCTTGGAATGCCGTTAAGAGCTTTTCGTATTGGCGGTTATTCTGGTCGATTTGATCGACTAAAATCGTCACCTGTTCCCCATAGACCCCAACTCGTTTTTGGGACTGTTTGACGTCTTGTGTGAGCTTTTCTATGGTTGTCGTGAGAGTCGCTTGATTGGTAGTCGACGTGTGTTCCCACCCTCCAACTTGCTGCTCCAGGGTGGCAATCGTCGCGTTCATAGGGGCGAGATGTTGGTCGCGGAACTCTCGTAGCGTTTGCTTCACTTCCCCCCGCAGAGACAACACGTCACCAATCTGCTTTTGTTGATCATCCAATAAGGTCTTGGTGGCAGAAATGGCCTCTTCCACTTCTTCAATGGTTGGTGGTGGCGTGGGAGCCGCGACTTGTTCTCCCACACTTTGTTCCGATGCAACAGTCTTCGATCCACCCATGAGCGCAGGCAGTTCCGCGCATCCGGAGAACCCAAAGGTACTGATGAGACAAGTAAGAATGAACCATGAGGGCTGGTATGGCGACAAATTATTGAGTGTCATCATGGTGCCTTCTCCTCAAGAGGTTGAGCTAATTCAGGGAGAGGTATTTGAAAGGATTTGAGAAGCGAAGGCAGTTTACGGTTGGCAACAAACATAAACGCGCGTCGATTCATGTCATAACAAAATTGATCTTCTTCCTGGCAAATAGGGTCTAATTCCCCAAATGAAATTGGCTCCATGGTGTCAGGCTTGATGCCAAGATCTTTGAGATATTTCATGACGGCATTCGCCCGTTTGTAGCCCAATGCGTGGTTGTAGGCGTTCGTGCCTTTGGCATCTGTGTGCCCTTCAATCGTCAATTCTCCATGAATTGATGTGCGCAACCAATTGCTCGCTTCTTGTAGTGTTTTTTCCGCGTCAGGTGTTAACTCCCATGAGTCGAACGGAAAGAGGACCAGAGGAAGATAGCGTCCATCAGGTCGTGATCTTTTTCCATACTCCACCGACGAAGTGGTAGGCGAATGAGGTTTACTCATTGTTGGAAGTGCCTCTTCCTTCACTTCTTCTGCCTCCACTACCTTAGATTCATTCGAATCAGTACCTCCTGTTTGAATCTCGAGCGGTGGGATCTGTTCCTGTGTATTGGCAAAGATGTTCGACAGGCTTTCACATCCATTGAGTAAGAACGCGAGCATGATCAGGAGCAGTATTGGTTTGTGCACTATTTTTATGTCTTTCATGGTTGATCTCGTGTGTTTGTTCACTGGTAGAACTCCTTCAGCCAGCAATGATTTCATGACTCAGTGTGGACACATAAGGCTCCGGCAGCGCGTACTTTTCTCAGTCAAAAATACCTAGCAAGTAAATTTTCGTCAATATACTCCATTTGATGTACGTGATAGTACTTGGCATAGAGCCGTCTGCGTGTTGCCTGCGAAGTGTGGTGACGCAGAGCCAAGAGCGGAGGTTGGTGAGGGCTGATTCTCGAGGGATGATATGCTGGAGCAGACCTGCAGACGGACCTGCAGATTTTGGATAGGACTGTTGAGAAAATCCGCCAGCCTTCGCCAAAGCTACGGCTGACAGCGTAGCTGTTCCATGCCTGCCGAAGCGATTTCGCATAGGCAAGTCGCCCTTTTACTGTGTTCACGTACTGAGAGTACGCTCCGCGCACCAAAAGGCTGTGGCCTTGTTGGACGGACTTTTTTGAACAGTCCCTCTCCCTGAAGTGGCTCGTCTTTCTGGAGCATGGATCTGATTTATTCAACAGGTCTTGGATCTATCTCCACTGCGATGTCAGGGAATGAGGGTAGAGAGGGGATAGGTAGATGGATGAACCGAAGTGGTTTGCTGATTGGCGTCTGGGGGTGGCTCCGTCCTGTCAGAGAAGGAGTGATAATCAGATCACGTGATGAGACAGGCATTTAAGTGGTGGATGACGAGAAGAACAAGGCAAAGCGTTCTCGTGCCGCGGGAATGCTAATCGGCCGTTCATCGATCAGCACTGAGGAACGGAAGGATGTTTTCTCTTCTTGTATTGATCCCGAGCAGCAGAAGTCTACCCGTCTACTTTGCTTCTTGAATGCTGCACTATTCTCCCTACAGCAGACGATCCCATAATGTAGGTTGTCGCCTGCATGTCCGACAACACTCGTTGGCCTTAGAGAGCACTGAATAGCTCACAACTCGTTGGATTTAGGCTAGAAATCGGGAGAATGAGAGAAAGGGAATAGCCTTTGCATTAGCTAATAAATATATTATTCATCACTAGATTGGCCGGATACTCATTTTCGGTGGGTATTGAATACTGAGGAGGTTGATCATGAAACAGTTCATCTATCTCTGTGCAGCGGTTGTGATTCTCGGTTGCCAAGGTGTTGCCCCAAGTTTTGCAGGAGAAGCCAACGTTGGCGGTGCGCTTCTTCAGAGTAACAAGGGTATTCAGGCTCAATCTGGACAGTCGTCGACACAATTTCAGAATGTTGAAGGTACCTTAAAGGAAATTCAAGGCAATGTGTATGTGGTTGAAGGAGAGGCGACAAAAGAACCGATTCGAGTAGAGATCGGGAAAGATACAGCATTTCCTAATGGCCAGAAAGAGCCGGGACAAGTGTTACAGGCTTTAATTTCTACCAGCGATGGGCATGCATTAATTATTCGTTGATAAGATTATGGTGAGATGAGTGAAAGCACTCAAGAATGCGGGAGGCTCGGGCATTTCAGGGAGTTCATTTTGTCACTTGGGGGAGATAGGGTGAGAACTCTGAAGTGTTTGGGCCTCCGCTATTTTTTGTATTATATCACGTGCAGAAGTAAAGAGTCCAAAGATGACATGTGAAAACTGCTCACATGAATGTTCGATTGTTGATTTTTCAACGCTTCGAAACCTATGCGAGCATTTATATCTCGACTCCCTTTCCAAAAAAAGCCAGTGTTTTCTTGCCCTACCAAGAACCCAAGACCAGAGAATGCGTGCAACAGTTCGTATCAAGCTGACATGATCAGCTCTTGCACCTGAATTCCTCAACCGAGTAAACGCGAGTATATGTTAGGGCGCAAGCGTGTGGGAAGCTTGTTGTTCTGCATGATAGGAGCTTCGGACGAGAGGGCCGGATTCAACATGCTCAAATCCCAGGTTTAAGGCTATCCGTTTAAACTCCGCAAATTCCTCGGGTGTATAGAATCGAGCCACCGGGGCATGCTGTAAGGTCGGGCGAAGATATTGTCCGAGCGTGAGCATTTCGCAGCCGACCCTTCGAAGATCGATCAACACGTTTCGTATTTCATCTTCTGTTTCCCCTAACCCTGCCATCAGGCCTGATTTGGTTCTGGCACCCATTTCCTTTGCCCATTGAAGAACGTCAAGCGAGCGCTCGTATTTTCCTTGTGGTCGAATGGACGGAAAGAGACGTGGCACAGTTTCAATGTTGTGATTGAGGATATCGGGGGTTTCTTTGATGATGGTGGCGACATCTTCTTGATGGCCCTGAAAATCAGGAATCAGGACTTCTACCGTGCAAGTGGGATTGACCTCACGAATTCGAGCAATGGTTTCTGCAAATGGCTTTGCCCCTCCATCTGGTAAATCATCACGATTCACGGAAGTAATCACTGCATGCCGTAGTTTCAGCAGCTTCACGGCTTCGGCCACACGTTGAGGTTCTTGGGCATCGAGCTCCAAAGGTCGACCTGTTGTGACTGAGCAGTAATGGCAACGTCGCGTACAGATATCTCCAAGAATCAGAAACGTGGCTGTTCGGTTATTCCAGCATTCCCACAGATTCGGACAGCGTGCTTCTTCACAGATTGTATGAAGGTTGTGAGTCTTGACCAGTTGGCGTAGTTCTTTGTAATGAGGGCCTGGTCGTAATTGAACCTTAAACCAGGGCGGAAGGGATTTCTTCTGTGAGGCTTTCACGAGCGAAGCGCCACGCGCCGCGATATCGGAAGTGGGAATAAAGGTCATAGTGGCAAAGTGTCTCGCATAGAATGTGGAACAGAGCTGTGATCCAGATATGCAAAGGTCGTATCATAACATGAGGAAATAGGCCTGCCTACTTCGATCAGACATTCTCTTGTCTGGTCGAGAGGATTTATTGAGAAAAGTCGCGGCTATGTGACACTTGCAGGTCTGTGGTTGAAAAAATGAATCACACGATGTGTCTGTGGTGGCTATCAGGAGTCTGTCGGACTTGAAGCATCGGCTACAAAAGCATCTGAACGGTCCATATTTCGCCGATTTCTTGGTTCATAGTCCCACTATGGACCGGCAAAATCGTCAAAATCTGACCTCGCTCATCTACTTTTTCGCTTTCGATTCCCTAAGACCGACAGACTTCTAGGCTTGTACTTCAGTGACGAGACCGGAAAGCATTGGGGCGAGATCTTGTTCGCAGATTGGTCGGCTAAAGAAATACCCCTGGTATTGGTCGCAAGCGAGACTGACCAGCATGTCAAGTTGTTCCTGGTTCTCGACGCCTTCCGCAACGACGTTGAGGTTAAATTCATGCGCTAAATAGATCATCGCCGAGACTAACGCACGGTCTTCCGAATCAGTCGTCATGTCTTGTAAAAAGGAACGGTCGATCTTTAACTCATGCAGAGGAAATCGTTTCAAATAGCTGAGAGAGGAATATCCTGTGCCGAAGTCATCAATGGAAAGCTTGACGCCTAGGGCAATCAACTGTTTCAAGGTCTTCACCGCTTGTTCGGGGTTGTCCATCACCAGGCTTTCCGTTAGCTCCAGAGTGAGATATTGTGCATCCAAGCCGTGGTTGAGTATGACCTGACTGACGTAGGGGACCAGATTGTTGGAGCGAAATTGTTTCATGGAAAGATTGACGGCAACTTGCAATTTCAGGCCTTGAGCTTTCCATCGTGCCATTTGTGCGCAGGCTTCCTGAAGCACCCATTCTCCTAGAGGATGGATCAAGTCCGTATCTTCTGCGAGCGGAATGAACTGATCAGGGAACCGTAGGCTTCCGTCAGGTAGTTGCCAGCGAACCAACGCTTCCACGCCCTTGATCTGCCCGGTCATGACGTCGACTTTGGGTTGATAGTGTAAGACGAGTTGATTATTTCCGATGGCGCAACGAAGGTCTGCCTCGAGTTCCAGACGGTCCAAACTCTTGGCATTGAGGTCGCTCGAATAAAAACAAAAGGCTCCCTTGTCCTGTAGCTTGGCTTGGTCGCTCGCGCTCGCGGCACATTGAATGAGTGAGGTCATCTCCTTCGCATCAGCTGGAAAACTGGCGATTCCGATGTTGGGCCAAAGATACACATCCGTGCCATTGGCATTAAAAGGTTTCTCCATGACCTTGAGAATTCGAGATGCGATTTTCGTGGCATGTTCGACAATATCCATATTTGGACATAAAAGAGAAAATTCATCTCGACCAACTCGAAATAAACTATCAATTTCTCTTGTGTTCGTAGTCCTCCCATGGCCAATCATATCGGAATTCCTAATGCACGAATGCATGCGTTCTGCAATTTGGATAATGATTTGATCACCGACCTGTGGCGCCATGGTATTGGATACATGTTTGAGTTGGTCGAAGGTGATGTAGAGGACCACTAGCTTTTCCTGTAGGCGTTCTGAGCGCTGGAGAAACCAGGTTAAGCGATCATGAAACAGACTTTGGTTCGGTAACTTGGTGAGAGAATCATAGTAGGCCATCTGATTTTGATAGGCTCTGGCCGCAAGGGTATTGCGAACCCGGAGCGTCAATTCACTGGGGTCGACTGGTTTAGATAAGAAATCTGTCGCCCCTAGATCAAGTACTTTGAGTTTGGTTGTCGCGTCCGATGATGACGTCAAAATAATGACCGGCAAATGGGCCAACAGCGGATGAACTCTGATCTGTTCTAATATTTCAAATCCTGAAACTTCGGGCATCATCAAATCGAGGAGTAAAATGTCCGGACGCATTTCTTCGAGTTTTGCGATGGCCTGCGACGAATGCTCGATAAGTACGAAGTGTTGATATCCCGCATCTTCCAGATAGACTTGCATGACGTCCATCGTGGTGTCTTCGTCGTCGACCATCATGATGATGGCTTGAGCAAAACTGTCGGAACTGGTTCGCAAGTCATTTGGCAGGATATTCGTTCTGGGTGCAACATGTTTACCCAATGATTCAGAGGTGTCCTGACTGAGCATGCCAGCTTCGCTGTTGTTTCCATTCGGCATCATGCGAGATCGATTTTCAACTTTCTCTTAGGCTAGTGATGAACATGAGTGCTGTCTCCGACTCGATTGGAGTAGGGGGTTTTTGTCTCACAAGTAAGCGCTCATGGATGTATTACTCCTATTCTTTCGGAATCCCAACGTTCAATCCTAAGGATAAATTGGTATATTGATATGATTTTTTACGAGGAAACCCGGGGGTACCTGTTAGTCTGAGTGCGGGACAGGCTTTGATATGACCGGCTGGTTGTCCACAACGATGCGGGCTGCCAATCGGTGAATGTGTTGAATATGACTTTCGCTGGTCTCTACATCCATTGCCTGAGCAGCAGCTTCAAGTTCACTGGCAGGTTCGAA
Organism: Nitrospirales bacterium; assembly: GCA_029261235.1. Classification (GTDB taxonomy): domain Bacteria; phylum Nitrospirota; class Nitrospiria; order Nitrospirales; family UBA8639; genus Nitrospira_E. Next base: position 44,947 of record JAJDBS010000240.1, on the reverse strand, counting down.
GAATTCATCGAATCCCACCGTTCCTCCTGCTCCTTTCAGCCAATGGCCTAATTTGGCCAGTGCGTCAAAATCTTGAGCCAAGAGGGCTTTGTCCATCGCGGGCAACTGTTCTTGCAAGCGACCCACAAAACGTGCAATCACTTTCGCAAATCTGGGGTTATTCTCACCAAGTCTGGACACAATCGGAGAAGAATCTTCTGCAACAGGCGTTGATTCCTGACGCGACCCTGAGATGATCGCTTCAACAATCACATCCTGTTGCTGTTTGGCATTCAAGAGTTCAGCCAGCTTGGATAGAAAACGATCCAGATCAATGGGTTTGGTCAGATATTCTGAATACCCGGCCTCGTAGAGTTCCTGCTCGAACCCTTTCATGGCGTTGGCGGTCAAGGCAACAATGGGTACTTGCAACCCACGGTCGCGCAATATTCGGGTCGCGGTGAATCCATCCATTTCGGGCATCTGTACATCCATGAGGATGAGGTCGTAATTAGTCGTTGAGGCCATGTCCACCGCGATGCGGCCGTTGCCAGCTTCATGAATCGTCAGGTCATAGTCTTCCAACACCACCTTGATAAATTCGCGATTCTCTGGGCCATCGTCCACGACCAAGATCTGGGCTGGTGGAAAGACCCAGCTGGCTTGGTCCTGTATGGTGGGAGCCTCAATGGTGGCGACGGCCTGTTCTGGAGTCACCCATTCCACTTCGGTCACCTTACCTGCATCGAGGGTCACTTTGAAGGTGCTGCCCACACCGGGCTTACTTTCGGCGATGATATCTCCACCTAATGCGCGGGCAAACTTGCGACTGATTGATAAACCAAGACCAGTTCCACCAAACTTGCGAGTAATCGACTCATCAGCCTGGACGAAATCTTCAAAGATTTTGGTTGTGGCGTCAGGACTCATTCCAACTCCGGAGTCTGCAATATCGATATGAAATTGGAGCATGTCTTCATCCAATCGTGTGGCATAAGCGGTCACCGTCACACCGCCCTGTTCCGTGAATTTCACAGCGTTTCCGACGAGATTTGTGACGATCTGACGAATTCGCCCTGGATCACCGCTGATGGTTTCAGGTACGTCGTTTTCTAGTTTGAGTTCGAGTCCGATCTGTTTCTCGCTCGCCCTCGCGCTGAGGACTTTCACGACCTCTAGGATCACATGGTAGGGGTTAAATTGTATCCGTTCTATCTCCAAGTGCCCCGATTCAACCTTTGAGAGATCCAAGATGTCGTTAATGAGCTCCAGCAAATGTTTTCCGCTAGAATGAATAATCTCGAGGTGCTTGTGGGTTTCCTCAGAGTCACGTCCGAAGCCGCGTTTGAGTAGTTCGGTGAAACCCAAAATAGCATTCATGGGTGTACGGATTTCATGACTCATATTCGCCAGGAAGGCACTTTTCGCTTGGTTGGCGGCTTCAGCCTCCTCCTTGGATTTGAGTAACTCGATCTCTGCTTCTTCTAATTGCGTGATGTCATCAAAGCTCACCATGACACCCACATTCTTTGCACCACTACCAAGGATGGGGGAGCAATTGATCATGAAGGTGTGTCGCGCGTTGTCGGACAGAGTCAAATGAACGCGCTGGTTTTTTTTCGCCTCGCCTGATTGTAAAGCTAACTGCCAAGGGCTAGTGCTTGGCTCCAAGGGTTGATCATTAGCATCAGACCAGGGGAACTCTCCTACCTTCCGACCTAAAAGAGCCTCAGGGGTAGTGGCTAACAGCGTGGAAAATGCACGATTGGCAAGCATGATCTGTTGTGTGTCATCTAGGACGAGGAGCCCTTCAGCCATGGTATCCAATGCCGATCGCACTCGTTCCGGAACGGCTTGTGAGGGGTCGAGCTGTTTCAACATTTTTCCCAAATAGAAATAAAAACCTAGGAAACTCAGGAGTGCTACGAACAGAATGAATTGGGTCTGCGGATCAGTGACAACTCCCATCCAGCCTTTTCCAGCCAGGGGGTTGAATCGAAGTTCGACTCGCCCCCATTTCGTGTCACCCTCCCAAATAGACACCGATACTTGGGTGTGATCGGAAATTTCGGAATCATCGTCTCTCCAATGTTCTTCATGGTCACCAATTGTGACAAGCCATTGGCCGGCTTCTGTGCGCAAGCCAGCAGATAAGAGGTCTTCGTTGCGGTCTACGACCAGGGACAAGATCCCCTCCAAACGGTCTACGTCTTTCTGTGTAATGAAGATTGAGCTGTTAGTGGCAATGGCTTCGGCTAAGGCAGCGCGTCCATCGCGAATGGCCCCGAGTCGATCTGGCATGAGACCCAACAGACTTGCCGTCAGCAACACACTCACAAGGAGACTGACTTGGCCAATGGCCATACGAGATTTTGTCGAGAGGAAGTTCAGCATTCAATACAAATATATCAGTGAGACTTTGGATTTTTCTCTGTCTTGCTTTGAGATGTTTGAGTGGGCTCTGTGTGATTTTCAAACATAGATTCAACGGAATCGTCTTCTGGATCTTCTTGGCTTTTGCGGCGTTTTTTCTTTGTCGGGCTATCTAAGACCAGCAGAGGATTCACGAACTGCCAGGCAGGAACGGAAGAGAGTAAGGCAGTCAGGAGCACACCACTTCGAAGGAGCCAGAAGACATACCCCACGGACAGTCCGGTGGAAGCTGCGATACTCGAGGCCACATAGGTTTTTTCAGTGGCGACGACGTCATTCAATGCATCACGGGCTTCATCGAGGTCTTTCAGAAATCCCGAAGAGGTTCCCAGCAACGATGCAATCTCACTCTTCAACGTCGTCCTCTCAAACGACTGCTGGAACAAACCCATCAGGTCTCCCGCAGTCCCTTTGATGCCGTTGCCCTCTCTGAGCTGTTCCATGAGGGCTACATTGTCTTTTGCCAGATGATTCAACTGGTTGGAGTCATTGGGATTCTCGCCCGTGGAGTTTTGATTGCCGCCGGACCCATGACCTTGAGGGTTGCTTCCAGCGAGCAACACATTGCCTGATACTTCGTCCTCTGATTCCCCGGCGTCTTCCTCTCCGCTTTCTGACGGAGATTCCGATGGAGGATCGGCGGTGGGCGGGAGCACAACAACTGGTAAATCGGCAACGGTGATGGCAATGGCTTGGGTGTCGGTTAATGTGCCGTCAGAAGCTTGCACGATGACGTCATAGATATTGTCTCCTCCAACATCGCCAGGCGTCTGAACGTTAGGAGCTGTCTGAAAGGTGAGGGATCCTGTGGTGGGGTCGATGCTAAATAAGGATGCATCTACACCGCCAATAATGCTGTAGGTCAGTAGGGCGCCCTCTGCATCAGTGGCATTCACCGTAGTGACAGCGGTGTTGCCCGTGAGGACTGAGACGTTTGCATTGGCACCACCCCCATCAGAAATGATCGTAGGCGCATCGTTTTGTGGCGTGACGGTGAGGTTCACGGTTGCAGTATTTGACGTGGCGCCAGCTAAATCATTAATCGTGTAGGTGAAACTGTCGACGACGGTTTCTGAGCCGTTATGGGTATACTCCACCGTCCCATTCGTATTAATACTGGTGATGGTGCCGTTGGTAGGACCTGTGATAATCGCGATGCTGGTCAGATCCAATCCATCGTCCACATCACTATCATTCCCACTGAGGTTCAATGTATTCGTTGAACTTTCGTTGACGGTAAAGCTATTCGCTACAGCCAAGGGGGAATCGTTTTGTGGGGTCACAGTTAAGCTCACGGTCACAGTGTTCGAGGTCACGCCAGAAGGATCATCGATCGTGTAGGTGAAACTATCCGAGAGGGTTTCCGAACCATTGTGGGTGTACGTCACTGTCCCATCGGCATTAATACTGTCGATAGTACCGTTGGCGGGCCCTGCAAGAATGGTGATGCTTGTTAGATCCAGCCCATCATCGGCATCACTATCATTCGCCGAGAGATTCAGGATAGTAGTGGAACCTTCGTTGACGGTGATGCTGTCGGCCAGGGCGACGGGCGGGTCGTTAACCGGGTTGATGTTGATCGTCGTCCGTGCGGCCGCACTATCCTGGGTGCCGTCGTTAACGATCACATCAATCAACCGGTTTCCATTCGTGGGGCTGCTGGTGTCCGTGTGCTGGTATCGGATGGCCTTGATGAGGGTTTCCGTCTCGGGGTCGGTAAATGTACCCCCACCTGCCTTGGTGATGATCAGCGAAGCCGCTACGCCGCTCGGCGCCAGCACCACATGGTAAAGTCCGCCCATGGTATTTTGGCTCGCCACGGCCGTGGCCAGGGCAAACGTACTGCCATCGAGTATGAGCACTTCAGCATTCCCATCCAGCAGAGCACTGATGCCCAATTTCACGGAGGCAAACGTGCCGAGGTCCGCGTCCACAAGAGCCGTGTCGGTGTCCGCAATGGCCGTAGGACCATCGCCCTCAGTAAAGGGCAAGGGAGGATTGTAGTCGTTACCCGTGGCTCCGGAACTATCGTCCAGATCCAGGTCCAGCGTCGGTGTGCTGTTACCCGTGAATTCATATGCACCGATATCCACGCTCCCATCGCGATTCACTCCGCGCTGATCAAGAGCAGGCGCACCTGTCGCGGTGCCGCCGTTGATGGCTTGGCTGCCACCTAGTAGGGCGTGAGTCCGAGTTGGGCCGCCATTATCCGCCAAAGCTGCTAGCATCGGGTTGACCCCATCTAGCGGATCGCCCAGGCCAGCCGTGCTGTCACTGTCGATATTATTGCCTAGAGAGGTCAGTGCTCGGTTGGCATTCCCCCCAACATTATTGTCGAGGATCGTATTCTTGAGGCGGGCATCGCCAGATCCTACTGTGTGAATGCCTCCACCACCCAAATTCGAGGCGATAGTGGAGTTCGTGATGTCGATGGAACTGGTCGTGAAAATTCCTCCTCCATTGTTCCCCGAGGTGTTTCCACTGATCGTCACGTTGGTTAGTGAAACGGTATTTCCAGCGAAATTATAGATTCCACCACCATTATTGCTGGACGTATTGCCATCAATGGTCACCCGCTCTAATGTCAAATTATTGGTATTGTTAATTCCACCGCCCCATGTCGCTGAATTACCACTAATAGTGGTGTCTGTGAGTGTTATTGTTCCGGTGTTATAGACTCCTCCTCCCTCATCCGAGTTCGCCATGTTCCCAGTTATGGTGGAGTTGATTACTGTGATGACAGAATCGTTCCAAATTCCACCGCCCTTTCCGGTGGTCGAATTTCCGCTTATCGTGACGTTGGTGAGCGATCCGCCGTCTGCCCCGTGAAACCCAATAGCACCCCCATCGTCTGCGGTGTTTCCGGATAACAGGACATCATTGAGATGTGCAGTTCCGTGAACGTGAATGGCCCCACCGCTTCCGGCGCCGCTGTGATTATTCCCAGTGAGCGTGGCACCGGAGAGGTTCAGGGTGCTTGTATTATCAACAAATATTCCGCCGCCGTTACTCTGATCACCTCCTTGAATGGTGACCCCACTTATCGACGCAGTATTAGAGGTCCCTTTGATGTGAAATACGCGGTCAATGCTATTGCCATCGATGATCGTTGTACCCGCACCTGCCCCGGAAATGGTGACATCCTTGTTAATATCCAAATCGCCGGTTGCCCCTGCATCTTCACCGGTTCCAGCAATCGACAGCGTATACGTTCCGGCGGCGAGGTTGATAGTGTCGCCACCGCTGCCGGCATTGACCGCGATGATGGCCTCACGCAGCGAGGTCAGGCCATCGCCAGCATTGACGACGTCGGCAAATGTATCAACCGTGAAGACGGCCAGCTTGCCGATCCAGGCCTCTTGCGTTTCGGCACTCACCGCGACTTGTGCTTCAATCGTTCCTGTTTGGTATTCCAGATCCCAATCGGCGCCGTACTGAGCGTTGCCAGTGTCGTTCACACTAGCGGCCACATCGGTGCCGGTTAACTCAGCCAAAAGGTTTGCGGCCTCCTGGCCAATTTCGCCTTCCCCAAAATTACACCCATAAATAAGAAAGTCCGCTTCTTCCGTTAAGGACTGGTTAATGATCGCCAGTTCATCGGCGTATTCCCCTTGCATGGACGCGAGATTCAGCACACCTGACCCTAATCGTAGTTCGCCTTGATTCCCATGAGAAATGATATGTACGGCGTCGATGTCTGTGCGTCCGCCAAGAATTTCAGCAATTTGTTCGATGCCGTCTCTTGTCGAATCGAGCAATATGGCCTCAGCATGAGGATCAATCCCGAGCAGTAACGTCTGGTAATCCTCAACGCTTGTATCAATGAAAATTATTTCTCGTCGATCGGAAGGTGTCGTCGCTGTTGACAGGGCCGAGAAGAGATCAATGCTGTTGGTGAACGGATCGGAAAATGCCTCAGTCTCCGTATCATGTTCTGCAAATTCTTGATCTGGGATAGCCAGACCTTGCGTGATTTGGTCATGTACGACTTCAGCCCCTGAGGCGAGGGCTGCCCCATCAAACATGATTCTGGGTTCGAGGGCGAGAAGCAGCCCCAGCTCTCCCGGCTCTTCATGTGCCCGTAAGTTCTCGGGTGTATCTTTCGAGTTGCTTGTCGTCGATCTGGTGTGCGTCTTTCTCCTGGTGCGTTTCGTGGGATGGTTAGCACGACGGACTGTTGATTCTCCAGATTCATGTATTGGCGCGGTTTGACATAAGTCGAGCATGAAGCTGCAAACTACCTGACTTCCTATGTAGACATAGTCCCACAACATAAAGTTCTCCACTTTCCTTTTCGGTCACCGAGCGAATGATCTTGTCTCTATTTTGAAATATTTTAGGAGTTGTTGGTTGTCACTTGGTGTTGTTGAGGGAAATTAGGAAAACTTGTGCCAGATGAGTTGTCGTTAGAGATTGTAGGAATTCCTTGTATCAAGGGAGTATAGGAACAAGACGGCCAGGTTTGATAAACCGTAATAGTAGGGACTCGGATAAAAACACAGTAAGTGTTGATGCTGAATAAAATGGATAATGATAGATGCGCATTTATATGAGGAGGAAAGTCGTTACCAGTAGTTCGTGCTCATTGTTATGTATCAGGGCTGGTTCATTGTCTGAAAAAACGGAAGGTATTCAATATGAAGTGCAGAAATACCGAGAGACAGAACTGTAGTCCTGCAAACTTTGACAAATGAGTGCTATTACAGAAGAGAAAAAAAGTGCCGCTAGGAACGGCTGGAAACGCGAAGAAGCTGCTATCTTAGACGTGCTGTATTACGAGGGGCTCGAAGAGCTTGGAAGAAGAACACATGTGTTTCGTGCATGAGTTCGTTAGGCAGATCGACCACCTGAATGGAAATTATCCACATGCATTTCTTGGTGATGTGGATGAAGGTAAAGTCATGATGAATATCCAGGATGGTTGATTAGAGTTTTTTGATGGTACCAAAACTGACCTATATGTTGGCATGGGTTATGACCTGGGGAGCTGTTTGGCTTTTGGTGGGTTGTGCTGTGACTCCTGTTCCACTGACACCAGAAGATCTTGAACAACGCGTTCAAGATGATCTGTCACAACTAACGCAATACCAAGAGCCTGTGTCTCGCCCTATTACCTTGTATGAAGCCATGGCTCGTGCACTACGGTTTAATCTTGAAGCGCGTGTGCAGGGGTTGAAGGAGATGGTCGCGCATCGTCAGTTAGATCTCGCACATTATGATTTATTGCCAAAATTGGTCGCCGATGCGGGCTATGCTGGCCGAAGCAATTTTAGTGGGGCAAGCAGTCGTTCATTAACCACAGGTCGGGAATCTTTGGAAGGTTCGACTTCAGCCGAAAAAAATATTTATTCCTCCAATCTGACCCTGAGCTGGGATGTGCTGGATTTTGGGCTGTCCTATGTGCGTGCCGAACAGGCATCAAATGATGTCCTCATCGCCGAAGAAGATAAGCGACGAACTGCCAATCGGGTCATTCAAGAGGTGCGTTCAGCCTTTTGGAAGGCTCTTGGTGCCGAGCGTGTGCTCGGGCGGCTGTCATTTCTGGATGACTGGGTCAGTCATGCTCTTTCAGAAACACAAATTATTCGTGCTCGGGCTTTAGAGACTCCGCTCACGTCCCTGCAATATGAACGTGAATTGCTGCAGGCGCAGCAGGAAATTCAACAATTACATCAAGAGCTCTCTGTGTCGCGAATTCAACTGGGAGAATTGATGAATCTTGAGCCTGGTGAGCCGTATGAATTAGTGATGCCCAAGCGGACTCCACTGGTCTCCAAGGTGAAGGACAGTCTTGATGAATTGGAACGCACAGCCTTATTGAATCGTCCTGAACTTCGCACGGTAGACTATCAAAAGCGGATCAATTCGAAGGAGACCAAGGTGGCAATATTAGAATTGTTACCGAGTCTCAATACGAATGTTGGAGGAAATTGGGATAGCAATAGTTTCCTCTTTAACCAAAATTGGTTGAGTTATGGCGCAAAAATTAGTTGGAATCTCATGAATGCCTTCCGGTATCCGGCTCGCTTGCAAGTGATTGATGCCCAAAAAGAAGTCTTAGATGTGCAAAGCCTAGCTCTCACCATGACGATTATGACCCAAGTGCATGTGGCAGCGGCGCAATATGAGGCGGCTCTCGACGATGTGAAATTGACGAAACGATATTTCGATACCCAGATGAAAATTGCGGCGCACGTCCATCAGTCTTGGTCGTTGAATAGATTGAGCGAGCACATGGTTATTCGCGAGAAGGTGCAAGGGTTACTGGCAGAGCTGCGCTACGAGATGGCCTTGGCCAAATTAGAAATGGCCTATGCCAATCTGTTAGCCGCGGTTGGCGAAGATCCTTTCCCGGTCAATCTGTCAGTTGAAGAAGGTGCTGAGTTAGCCATGCAACTGCAAGATCGCTGGGAATGGTTGGCTCAACATGCCACAGTTTCGACGTTAAAGCCTGAACCAAAAGATGAGGGCAAGCACGAACAGACGCAAGGGCTGGAAGGAGGCCCGACGCAAGAAGAAGGAGTCGCACAGCCATGATACGAATATGTCTTGGATTGCTAGGTTTTTTTTGTATGAGTGTCCTGCTTACGAGTGGGGAAATGAGTGTTGCGAAAAGTTCAGGGATTCAGTCTTCTGACTTGAATGCGGTTCGGGGCGTCGTGAAGCCTTTAGAAGAAGCTGTCATATCCAGTGAGTTGCAAGCTCGTGTGAAACGGATGCCATTTCGCGATGGGCAATGGTTTAAAAAAGGCAATCTGTTAGTCGAATTTGACTGCGAAAAATATTGGGCTGAACTTGCGGCTTCAAAGGCTGAGCTAGAAGCCCGAGAAAAAACTGCCGTGAATAATCAGGAGCTTGCGAGTTTGAACGGTATCGGAACATTAGAAGTTGAAATTTCTGAAATTCAAGTGAAGCAAGCCAAGGCGGCAGTGAGAAGTGCCAACATTGCGGTAAGACATTGTAAAATTACTGCACCTTTCTCTGGGCGAGTGGTGAAGACGCTCGTGCATCCGCATGAAAGTGTGAATCCGTATGACGAGCTCATGAGTGTGTTGAATGATAAGACCTTCGAAATTGAATTAATTTTACCCTCGACGTCTTTGCGTTGGGTGACAAAAGAAAGTGTGTTCAAGTTTTTCATTGATGAAACACAGGGTCTCTATCTTGCGGAAGTCCTCGAAATTGGCGCGCGAGTTGACCCCGTCAGTCAGACCATTCGTGTATTTGGGAAATTCAAAGAAGAGCCAGAGCATGTCTTGGCGGGGATGAGTGGAAGTGCGAGATTTCTAGATCAGAAGGTGCGAGGCAACTCGAAAAAGCCTTCTTTTCGTCCAAGTACCACCCCTGAGACTTCCACTACCACTTCAACTGCAAACCTTAAGTAATACCTGAAGTATATGGATGGCCTGTTAGCCACATGAGTTCCGATTTCAAAAAGGGTGAACTGTCGTCTGCCGGGACGCCGGTTATGGAGCCTCCTCCCGACGCAACAGCATCGATTCCCCCTCCCTCAGCCCAAGCAGTGCCCTCATCAACGAAGGCCCCCGAAGTTGATCCGCACCTTCTTGTCACCTTACTTCAATTAGAAAGCCAAGCTCGTGCTGCCCAAACGGTCAAAGAACTCTGTTTTCTTTTAGCCAATGAAACGAGGAGGCTCGTCAGCTTCCGGCAAGCTTGCGTGTTTTCATTTGGGGCGCATCTAGGCACGACCTGCCAAGTTGAAGTCGTGTCGAGTGTTGCCGTAGTTGATCGAAAATCACCCATGGTGCAATGGATCGAGGAAGTGGTCTCGAGCATGTGGGAACAGCAAGGGTTGCAAGCTCCTTGTCATGTCAATGTGGAGCAATGTCCTAAGCACCTGCAAGCGGATTGGCGACGATTTGCGTTTCCCCATGTCATGTGGTGCCCTATTATTTGGAGCAATCAGCAGGTCATGGGCGGCATATGGCTCGCACGAGAGCGGTCTTGGCAGGAGGGCGAAATTCAATTAATTCGCCGTTTTGCAGAAACGGTAGGGCATGCGTGGAACGCGTTGGGGAAAACGAAGACATCCGTCAAGAATTGGACCGTGTCGAAACGCTGGCTGTGGATTGGACTGGCCCTGCTCATAGGTGTGATGTGTGTGCCGGTGCATCTATCCACCTTAGCGCCGGTCGAAGTCGTCGCTCGAGATCCGGTTGTGGTGACGGCACCGCTCGATGGTGTGATTGCGGAAATAGTGGTTCAACCCAACACGGTCGTTCAAGAAGGGGACATCCTGTTTCGGTATGAAGACACGAAATTTCGCAATGACTACGAAGTCGCAGAAAAAAACTTAGCCGTGGGGTTTATGGAATATCGGAAAGTGACACAGGGTGCCTTTTTTGATGAAGAATCAGGAGCCGGCATGCCTGTTCAAGCCTCGGAGGTGCGATTGAAAGAAGCCGAGCGAGACTATGCATGGGAAGTCTTGCAACAAGTTGACGTCAAAGCGACGCGGCAGGGTGTGGCCTTATTTGGTGACAAATCAGATTGGGTTGGGAAACCGGTTGTGATTGGGGAACGAATTATGGAAGTGGCCAATCCGCAGGAATATGAATTGAAGATTGATTTACCTGTTGAGGATGCCATTGTCTTGCGGGATGGGGCGGACGTCGAGGTGTTCTTGAACGCCGATCCGTTGACAGCCATTCCAGCGAAGCTGACGCATGCGAGCTACCATGCAGAAGTCTTACCAACCAATGAGTTAGCTTACCGTGTGAAAGCAGAAGTCACGAAGCGTCCCGAAACGATGCGCATTGGCTGGCAGGGTACGGCCAAGATCTATGGCGATCGCGTGACATTCTTTTTCTATTTGTTCCGTCGACCGCTATCCGTGTTTCGCCAAACGATAGGTTGGTAATGGCGACACCATCATCTCAAGAAGATGTGGCGCTTCCCCCTCTGCGGGAAGACCTTCAAATCCTTTCGGGGACACCGACAGCCGAAGGGGTACCCACCTGGAATATCTTAGATCCGGTCCGCCACCAATACTTCCAAATAGGCTGGGCAGCTTTTCAATTGCTGTCGCAATGGCACCTGGGGTCGGTCACACATCTGATTGAGGTTGTCTCCAGCTCAACCACAGCCAAGGTGACGCAACGGGATGTCATGGAATTGGTGCAGTTTCTGCATCGTCATAATTTGACCAGAGATGCGCCGATGGGGGGCAGCCAAGGGCTCTACGCGCAAGCCGAACAGGCCAAGCAACATTGGTTGCTCAAACTCCTCCATACCTACCTCTTTTTTAAAATTCCCCTCTGTAATCCTGATCGCTTTTTGCAACGAACCTTGCCGATTGTCGCACCGCTCTTCACGAAAGCGGCCTTGGTGTGTGTGGTCACGTTGGGTGTCATTGGCTGTATTGGGATTGTGCGTCAATGGGAATCGTTCGCGAATACATTCTTGTATTTTTTCTCACCACAGGGTCTTACGGCATACATGGTGGGATTGGCCGGAATAAAAATTTTGCATGAATTAGGACATGCCTATACGGCCGCCCGATATGGGTGCCAGGTCCAAACTATGGGTGTGGGATTTCTGATCATGGTGCCAGTGTTGTATACAGATACAACCGATTCTTGGAAGCTGACCTCGCGGAGCCAGCGAGCGTCCATTGCCGCTGCAGGGACGGTTGTGGAATTAGGGATTGCGATGATCGCCACGTTCTTGTGGCATTTGTGTCCGGAAGGAGTGCTGAAGAGCGTGCTCTTCGTGTTGGCATCCACGAGCTGGATCATGGGCCTCTTCATCAATTTAAATCCCCTGCTTCGTTTCGACGGCTACTATGTCCTTTCCGATTGGTTAGGCGTACCGAATCTTCAATCGCGGGCCTTTGCGTTTGGACAATGGACGTTGCGGGAATGGTTGTTTGGATGGGGTGACGCTCCACCTGAAGCGCTCCCTCGACGTCGACAACGCATCCTGACTGGCTATGCCTGGGCGATCTGGATCTATCGGGCTTTCATGTTTTTGGGGATTGCGGTCTTGGTCTATCACTTCTTCTTCAAGGTCTTAGGCATCCTGCTCTTTGTCGTAGAGATAGGATGGTTTCTCGCATGGCCGATGTATCAAGAAGTGCAAGTATGGTGGAAGCGACGAGAAGAGGTGATGCGATCATGGCGCGGGCGAACGGTGGGTGCCGTCGTGATGGTGATGTTCCTGCTTGGACTGATCCCTTTGGATCGAGTCGTCGCCATTCCGGCAGTTCTCGAAGCACGTGATCGTTCAACCATTTTTTCATCCGTGCCGGCAAGAATTACTGCTGTGAAAGTGCACGAGGGTGCCCAGGTCAATAAAGGGGACATACTCCTGCAGTTGGAATCGCCAAATCTTGATCGGCAGATTCTGGCCTTGGAGGAGCGTCTTGCTGCGCTTGAGTTTCGTGTGCAACGTGAGGCGGCGTATCAAGAAGACAGAGATGATCATCAAGTCCTATGGGAGACGCTGCAAGGAGGTCGAAAGGAAATGGAGGGCTTGCTCAAGGCTCGTGAACAATTAACGCTCACCGCGCCATTTACTGGTGTGGTCACAGATATGCCGTCTTCGTTGCATGAAGGACGGTGGGTCAGTTCCGATTTCCCTCTTGCACATGTGATGAACCCGAAACATATGGTTGTGGAGGCCTATGCGATGGAGGAGCAACAGGTGCGGTTACAGGCCGGGAGTGAGGGATGGTTTTATGCCGATGATCCGGCACGCCGACCTCGGCATGGACGAGTGCAAGACCTTCGGCAGGTTGATGAGTCACACTTCACGTTAACTTATTTGGCTTCGCTGTATTCTGGCCCGGTGCCTGTGCGACAAGATGATCAGGGGAAAATAAAACCAGAAGCCTCAATCTACCGCGTGACCTTGGATGTGGAGGATGATGGTGAGCCCTGGACACAAGTGGTGCGAGGGCTCGTCCATGTCGAAGGCGAATCGCGAAGTGCGGTTCGTCAACTGTGGGAACATGTTGCGGCCGTCTTCATTCGAGAAAGTGGCATGTAGATAACGTGGATGAAGAAAAAATCGTGCTCATGAATGCCTCTCTCAATCGTCTGTAATTTTACAGTACCCGGCCTCGATCAATATCTCGTCATTCTCATGTTGTGTTGCTATTCCCTGAAGGCAGGGAACTGTTCCATCACGACCTGAACTTTGGGTGACATCCGCGCTCGTTCTCTCCGGTCGTATCCCCTCCGATACTTTCCTTCAATAGCAAGTATGAGCAAGTCAATAGAATCTCTCATAAACATCATTATGAGGAAATAAAGTAAGAAAAAATCTCAAAATACTGCAAGAGATTTGTGAAATATCCGACAAAGGAGATGGGGAGTACCCCTCTATTGAGGGGGTGTGTTGAGCGAGGAACCATAGAAGAAATTGTGATCGCATAGGAACTGCTTGATGAAAAAGATGATCTGCAAACCTGCCACGATGGATGCCACCAAGGAGCAGAGGTCTGAGGTGTCCAAATCCAAGGCAGCGGCGAAACAAAAGAAAAAGCCAGAATCCTGTGCGGAGCCAGAAACGATGGACGCTCCTAGCGGGATTGGCCTGCTGGTTGCCCTTGAGCCGCGCATCATGTTTGATGGGGCCGCTCTCGCCACTGGCGCCGAAGTGCTGCAAGACACCACCACTCAAGATCAAACCGAAATCCCGGGCATCGACGGCAGTACCTCCACCGATTCGACCACCACCGAAAACCCTGATGATGTGCTCTGGTCATCGGGCCTGGTGCTCTCCGCACCCTCTGACCGCAACGAAATCGTCTTCATCGATACCAGTGTCGATGATTTCCAAACCCTCATGGAAGGCATTGATCCCAATGCCGAAGTGATCCTTCTGGATTCCACCCGTGATGGCATTGAACAGATCGCAGAAATTTTAGGCGAACGCACCGACATTGATGCGGTGCATATTATTTCCCATGGGGATTCGGGTGAATTGCGCTTAGGCACAGGTGTGCTTGATCTTGCGTCGATGCAAGGAGAATATGCTGATGAACTGGCGACCATCAATCAGGCGTTAACTGAAGAAGCCGATTTCCTCATCTATGGCTGCAATTTTGGGGAAGGCGATTCTGGGAATGACGCGGCCACGTTGCTAGCTGAACTCACCGGCGCTGATATCGCGGCCAGTGATGATTTGACTGGTGCAGGAGCGTTAGGTGGGGACTGGGACCTTGAAGTCCAAACCGGCACGATTGAAACTGACGTGATCATCGATGAACAGGCCCAAGCAGAATTTTCCGGGGTATTGGATATCACGACGGGGTTGGTCGGTAATTGGACCTTTGATGCCGATGCTACCGACTCTAGCGGCAATAGCAATGATGGGACATTATCAGGCGATGCGGCGATTGATACGACCGATGCCACGGATATTGTTGGCCAAGGGAAACTGTCGTTGGATGGAACAGACGACTATGTGGATCTCACAGCCCATACGGCCTCATTTTCAGGGCTCTCTGAGGGAACTATTTCGGCATGGGTGAACCTTTCTGCTTCGGGTAGTCGCACAATTTTTGATATTGGTGATGGTGCTTCTTTTACGAACTACCTGTCGTTTTTTGTGAGCAACGGTCAGCTATCCGTGACGATTGTTGATGGCGGAAGCACGGTTCTCGACGTAGTGTCATCCGCAACGATCAATGACGGCACATGGCATCATGTTGCGTTCAATGCCTCTTCATCTGGGAACCAACTGTTTATCGATGGCCAACAACTGATAGGAGGGGCTCTTACGTACAACACTGGTTCCTCTGGAACCACAACATTCATCAACGATCTCAATACCGTGACCAATACAACTATTGGTGCTTATCAAGACGGTGGGATTAACGGAGAGTTCCAGGGGCTTCTTGATGATGTACGGATCTACGATCGATCCCTCGCCTCGGGTGATATTGCAGAGTTAGCCACGGAAGCGCCTGATGCACAAAATGATTCAGCCACCACCAATATGAACACGGCGGTCAATATCGATGTGACTGCGAATGACACTGATCTCGATAGCGAAACCATCACCGTCTTGGATGTCGGGAATCCCACCAATGGCACGGTGGTGAACAATGAGGACGGCACCGTCACCTATACCCCGACCGCGAGCTACACTGGCGCCGACAGCTTTACCTATGTGGCGGCCGATTTGGATGACACCACGAGTTACTGGCGCTTAGATGGCGATGCCATCGACGCGGTTGGGACGAACGATGGCGTCATTACGGGCACCACCACAGTCGAAGGCAATTACGGCGACGCGTTGAGCTTTGATGAAAGCGATGACCATGTCGTCGTCTCCGACTTCGCGATGACCGATTCGTTCAGCCTCTCCTTTCAAATCAAAATCGATGACAACACCGGCTCCTTGTTTCAATATATCTATAGCCACGGGGCTATCGACACCACCAACAGCTTGAATATCTTCTTGAACGAAGCCACCCATGGCACGGATCCAAATATGTTACGGACCGTCCTTCGAGACACGGACGATACGCTGTCCAATACTTCGTTAGAGTTTGATGCCAGTAGCATCATCGGGGATGGCAATTGGCACACCTACACGTTGACCGTCGCCGCAGGTGAAGGTTCAAAAGTCTATCTCGATGGCGTCGTGCAAAACACCGATGCCACCCGTGGAGGCGATGCCTTTGATCCCGCCACTGATATGTATTTGGGCGCCCGACAAGACTTGGCGGCTGATCGATTCTTTGGTGGGTCCTTGGATAGCGTGCAAGTGTTCAATCGGGCGTTGAGCGAAGCAGAAATCAACAATAGTCTTGCCGGCGGCAGTTCGGTTGGCACTGTGAATGTGACGGTGAACGACGCCCCGGTGAATACGGTTCCAAGTGCGCAGGCAGTGGCGGAAGATACCACGTTGGCAATTAGCGGGATTTCGGTGAATGATTCGGATGGGAATCTTTCGACAGTCCAACTTTCGGTGACGAGCGGCACCGTGAATGTCACGCTCTCCGGAGCGGCCACCGTCAGCGCGGGCGCGGATGGCACCAATACGCTGACGCTTTCTGGGACGCAGACCGACATCAACGCCACGCTCGCTAGCCTCACCTATCAGGGCACCTCGAACTTCACGGGTGCAGACACCCTGACGGTGACCAGCACCGATGCCAATAGTGCGACAGACGTGGATGTGGTGGGCATCACGGTGGGCCTGTTTGTGGACACAACCTCAGATGTGTCGGATGGCGATACCTCGTCCACAGCGGCACTGCTTGCGAACAAGGGAGCCGATGGCAAAATCTCGCTCCGGGAATCCATCGAAGCAGCTAATAATACCACGGGTATCGACACCATTAGTTTCAATATTGCTGACCCGCTGGTTGGCGGGGCGCATACCATTGATGTCCTCTCTGCGCTACCTGACATCACCGATTCAATCATTATCGATGGGACGTCTGAGCCGGATTATGCCGGGACGCCGATTGTCGAATTGAATGGGACGAGTGCGGGGGCTGGGGTGGACGGATTGCGGCTCGAGGTGGGAAGTGATGGTAGTACGATTCAAGGGTTGGTGATCAATCGGTTTACGGATGATGGAATTGTCTTGAAGAGTGATGGCAACACGATCATTGGCAACTATATCGGCACGGATGTGACGGGGACGCTTGATTATGGAAACGGCTTTGATGGGATTGAAATCTATAATGCCGCCAATAATATTGTTGGTGGTGTCACCGCAGCCGAGCGTAATATTATTTCAGGCAATGATTACCGAGGCCTCTATATCACTGGAGCGGGAGCGACCGGCAATGTTGTGCACGGTAATTACATCGGCACCGATGTGAGCGGAACCCTCGCGTTAGGGAACCTCAATCATGGGATTTCCGTGAGTAGTGGGGCGAATGCGAATACCATTGGGGGTACAGCGACAGGCGCAGGCAATATCATTTCCAATAACATCGATGGGATTCATCTGGATGGGGTCTCCAATACGCTGATACAAGGCAATTATATCGGGACAGATGTCACGGGCACGGTAGATTTGGGGAATAGTGATGAAGGCATCGAATTCATCAGTGCAACGAATACGACAATTGGTGGGTCGGTGGTTGGAGCTCGCAACGTGATTGCGGGTAATGCCAACGCGGGCATTCGCGATCAAAGTTCATCGGGTACCACCATTCAAGGAAATTATATCGGTGTGGATGCGACCGGTACGGCCACCCTGGCCAATGCCTGGGGTATTCAGACTTGGTCTTCCTCGAGCAATGGCGTGATCGGGGGGTCCGGAGCCAATGAAGGCAATCTCATTGGGGGAAATTCCTATGTAGGCATTCTCCTGTATTCCGCCTCTGGCTATACCGTGCAAGGCAATGCTATCGGCACGGATGCCACGGGCACGCTTGATTTAGGGAACCAAGGGGCGGGAATTTCGATCTCGACCTCGGGAGGCAATCATCTCATTGGCGGCACGGGCGCCGGGGAAGGTAATGTCATTGCCTTCAATACGGCTGATGGGATTTCAGTGACGTCGGGAACAACAGGTAGCTCGATTCTTGGCAATCAAATATATTCCAATACAAGCTTAGAAATTGATCTTGGTGGCGGAACGGAAGATGGATTCGGCGTGACGGCCAATGATGCGGGCGATGCCGATACAGGCGCCAATAATCTCCAAAACTATCCTGTACTCACGGCGGTGAATACGACGGGCAGTTCCGTCAGTATTGCGGGAACGCTCAATAGTACCGCCAGTACGACATATCGTATTGAATTTTATGCCAGTGCTGCGGCTGATGGGTCTGGGCATGGCGAAGCGGAGCGGTATTTGGGGTTTGCGACCGTGACGACAGATGGCAGTGGCAATGCCACGATCAACGTCACCGAATCCTGGGCGGTGGCCTCCGGCGAGTCTGTGACGGCGACGACGACGGTGATTGATGATGCCGGACAAGTCGGCGTGGATGATGCGCTGGCCTATGGTGCAACATCCGAATTTGCTCAAAATGTCGTTGCGAATAGCGGTCCGGTGAATACGGTTCCTGGGGCACAGGTGGTCAATGAAGATACCCTATTAGCCATTAGTGGGATTTCGGTAGCCGATTCCGATACCAATTTGGCCACTGTGCAATTGTCGGTGACGAGTGGCCTCGTCAACGTCTCCCTCAGCGGGGGAGCGACGATTAGCGCTGGAGCCAATGACACGACGACTCTCACCATTTCTGGAACCCAAGCCGATATCAATGCCACGTTAGCGAGCCTCACCTACCAAGGGGATCTCAATTTCAATGGTAGTGATACCTTAACGATCCTCAGTACAGATGCCGGTGCTTTAACCGACTCTGATTCCGTGTCGATTACGGTCAGCAGTGTGAATGATGCTCCAGTACTCGACAATTCTGGATTGATGTCCCTGACCACCATTACCGAAGATGACATCAATAATAGTGGTGACCTTGTTTCCGCGATTATTGCCAGTGTCTCAGGTGATCGAATCACGGATGTGGATTCGGGAGCAGTAGAGGGCATCGCGATTACAGGGCTGGTAAGCAGCAATGGTACGTGGGAGTACGATACAGGGTCCGGCTGGACGGCCGTGGGGTCCGTTTCGACGAGCAGTTCGCTCCTCCTTCGCGCGACCGATAGCTTGCGTTTTGTTCCTGATGGGTTGAATGCGGATACGGCGTTCGTAACTTTTTCAGCCTGGGACCAAACCTCTGGCACAGCGGGGACCAAAGTGGATGCGTCTGTTTTCGGGGGTACAAGTCCTTTCAGTGTAGTTCTTGAAACGGCTAGCATTTCCGTCAGCGCGGTCAATGACCAGGCTGTGGCAGACCTCAATGGGGCTGACGGGGCTGGGACGAATTTTACCACGACGTTTACGGAGGGGCTTGGGGCGATTAATGTGACGGACAGCGATGCCGCAGTCAGTGATGTCGATAATATCACCTATCAAAGCCTGGGTGTGAATTTGGGTGGCTTCGTAGATGGGAGCAGCGAAAAAATTACGATTGCTGGGTACACCTTTACCTTTGGCGTGAACGAAGTTGTCGTACGAACGGTTGGAAGTACAGATTTCGAGATGGACTTTGACGGCTATGGTTTTACGATCATGCGTAATATTAGCGGCATGACGCCAGAAGCCGATCTGCAATTGCTGGTTCGAGGTATAACATACGAAAACCTTTCCGAAGACCCGACTACTGGAAATCGCACGGTTGATATCATTCCCGAAGACGGGAGTGGGCTGAACGGACTCACGTCGACGAGCACGATTTCGGTAGTTGCGGTCAATGATCTCCCAACCATGACCAACTTAGACGGCGACACGTTGGCCTACACCGAAGGCGATGGGGCGGTGGTGATTGAGCAAGGAGCCGACGCCATCGTGGCTGATGTGGATTCGAGTAACTTTGATACGGGGACGTTGACGGTGTCGTTCCAAGCGGGCAGTGACAACGCCGAAGATGTTCTGGCCATTCGCCACCAGGGCAGCGGCGCTGGACAAATCGGCATCAATGGTAGCGACGTTGAATACGGTGGTGAGAAGATCGGTAGTTTTTTCGGCGGCAGCAGCGGCACGCCACTGACTATCCTATTGGAAGACAAAGCCACGCCGACATCAGTGACGGCCCTGATCCAGAACATCACCTACGAGAACACCGACACGGATAATCCAACCACTGGTAGTCGAATAGTGCGCTATGTCCTCACGGATGGAGATGGTGGGACGAGTGCCAACTACGACACGACGGTGACAGTCTCTGGCGTCAACAACGCACCGACGGATATTGTTTTCGACTCAGAGTCAGCGGCTGAACAATTAGTTAATACCTATGGCACTAGTGACCAAATTGATCCGGCCATTGCGGCATTTGATGATGGGGGATATATCGTTGTATGGGTGTCCAATGGACAGGATGGTAGTGGATACGGTCTTTATGGACAACGATACAACACCGATGGCAGTACGAATGGCTCGGAATTCCTGGTAACTTCAGAAACCACTGATTCTGAAACGAATCCCTCGGTGGCGACATTTTCTGATGGTGGGTTTGTGGTGGCATGGCAGGATCAGACCAGCGGGGTGTATGCCTGGACTGAAGCCCGAGTATTTAATGCCGATGGGACCCCGGCGACCAGCGAGTTTCAGGTGAGTCCAGGAGTTGATGGTGACAATGAAGGCTATCAGCCAACTGTGGTGACATTAAGTTCAACCGACTTTGCTGTCGTCTGGGCCAATGAAATTGGCGGGACGACCTACGAAATTGCGGGACAAATCTACGACCGGACTGGCAGCACAGTTGGTGCCCAATTCACAGTGGGCTCTCTTCTCTCCGGCTCAGGGTTGTTTGGCGCACAGACGGAGGTCACCAAGCTGAATGATGGTGGATTCGCTGTGGTCTGGCGGACCCATGACGGGACTGACTTGGGTACGCGCATGCGTGTGATGAACGCTGATGGCACAGCCCGATCCTCAGAGATCCTCTTGAATGGCGATAATATTGGGGATGTCACGACTTTGGCTGATGGCAACCTGGTCGTCACCTATGATTCGGGCAGCGCGCTGAAAGCGGCGATCTATGATGCCAATGGGGTGCTGGATACGGCGGAATTTACGGTGAATACCACGTTGTCTGCCGCACGCTATGAGTCGAGCGTGACTCGTTCCGATGAAGGCTTTGTGGTGTCGTGGGAGTCGAGTGCGGGCGACGGAAGTGGTTCTGCCATTTTGGCTCAACGTTTTGATGCTAGCGGGAATACAATTGATGGGGAGGTCATCGTCAATCAAACGACTGCCGGTAATCAACGTAAGTCGGAACTCATCGAGACGTCATCCGGGCAAGTGATTGCCGTATGGCAAAGCGAAAACGTCGATGGGGCGTTGACCGGTATTGCTTCACGAGTAGTGACGACTGGAACCGCAGCTGTCTCTGAGAATGTCGCGAATGGAACGCGAGTTGCTGATGTACTTGGGGTGATGGACCTGGACAGTGGTGACACGCACACATTCTCTTTGGTTGATGATGCCGGAGGGCGCTTCCAAATCAACGGGACCACTGGAGAAATCACGGTTGCGAACGGCACGTTGCTCGATTACGAAACAGCGACGTCTCACAATATCACGGTTCGTGCGACAGATTCTGGTGGCCTCACCTACGACGAAGTGCTCGCGATTCAGATAACCGATGTCAACGATGCACCGGTGAACACGGTGCCGGGCGCGCAAGTGGTGGCGGAAGACACCGCGCTCAACATCACGGGCCTGAGTGTGAACGACGTGGACGGTAATCTCTCGACAGTACAACTGGCGGTGACGCAAGGAACCGTGGCCGTGACCTTAAGTGGGGCGGCGACCATCAGTGCCGGGACCAATGGCACGAACACCCTGACCCTCTCCGGCACGCAAGCCGACATCAACGCGACGCTCGCCTCCCTCAGCTATCAAGGCACCCTCAACTACAGCGGCGCCGACACCCTCACGATGACGAGCACCGACGGCAATAGTGCGACGGACGTGGACACGGTGGGGATTACCGTGAGCAGCGTCAACGACGCGCCGGTGAACACGGTGCCAGGCGCACAAGTGGTGGCGGAAGACACCGCGCTCAACATCACGGGCCTGAGTGTGAACGACGTGGACGGTAATCTCTCGACAGTACAACTGGCGGTGACGCAAGGAACCGTGACCGTGACCTTGAGTGGGGCCGCGACCATCAGTGCCGGGACCAATGGCACGAACACCCTGACCCTCTCCGGCACGCAAGCCGACATCAATGCGACGCTCGCCTCCCTCATCTATCAAGGCACCGCGAACTACACGGGCGCGGACACCTTGACCGTGCTGAGTACGGACAGCAATTCCGCGACTGATTCCGACACCGTAGCGATCACGGTTGGCATGTTTGTCGATACCACCTCAGACGTGTCGGATGGGGACACTTCATCGACAGCGGCTCTTTTGGCGAACAAGGGTGTCGATGGATATATCTCTCTTCGAGAAGCCATTGAAGCGACGAATAATACGACTGGCTTGGATACGATTAACTTTGATATTGGCCTCACCGATGCTGGGCATGTCTATTATCAAAATGACGGCATTGCCGATTCCCTCACCACGATCGCGACCACCACGCTTGATGATGGTTCAATTGCCGATTTTGACCCGGATTATGTGGGAGGAGCGGGGGCTGGGTTCTCCTGGTGGCAAATTCAACCGACTTCTCTCCTGCCAACCATTACGGATGCGGTGATCATTGATGGCTCGACTCAAACGGGCTGGCAAGCCGGACAACCGGTCCTAGAGCTGGATGGGTCATTGGCGGGGACCGGCGTGAATTTTAATGGGTTTTCGTTGAACTCCGGCGCGGGCAGTACGATTCAAGGGTTGGCCATTAACCAATTTGATTGGGATGGGATTCAATTGAATGGTTCGGGTGGACATACCGTCGTGGGCAATTTCATTGGCACGGATATCACTGGGACTGTAGATCTAGGTAATCGTATTAGCGGCATTGAGGTGAGTGCTGGGAGCAATAATAATATCATTGGCGGTGCCACGCTTGGCGAACGGAATATCATTGCCGGGAACAATCAATATGATGTGGTATTAGGGTCGGGCACGGGGAATACGGTCCAGGGCAATTATCTGGGCGTGGATGTGACGGGGATGAAGCTCTTAAGCAGTACTTATGGCTTACGTATCTACGGTGATAATAACCAAATTGGTGGGACCGGGGTAGGGGAAGAGAATGTGATTGCGGGAATTCGCCTTGAAACAAGCGCTCAAAATAATACGTTTAAGGGCAATTTTATTGGAACGAATGCGGCTGGCACCGGCTCCCTTGGGTTTAGTATGGGAATGGTGGTGTATGGTTCGGATAATGTGATTGGGGGCACTTCCGCGGGAGCTGGCAATGTGATTTCTGGAAATTCTTCGAGAGGCATTTGGTTGTCTGGAGCCTCGGCCACCGGGAACCTGGTTCAAGGTAATTATATTGGGACAGATATCACGGGAACCGTAGCACTTGGGAATGGAGATGGGGTTCAGATATATAATGGTGCCTCCAATAATACCATTGGAGGTACGACCGCTGGCGCACGTAATATTATTTCGGGAAATACGAGTGATGGGATTGAAATATCTGGAGCCACCACAACAGGTAACGTTGTCCAGGGGAATTATATTGGCACCGATGTTACTGGCACGGTGGATCTGGGAAATTCAGTAGCAGGTATTCGGCTCAATGGGGCGAACAATATTATCGGCGGGACAACGGCAGCGGAACGGAATGTGATAGCCGGGAATAGTTCGGGCATTACGATTTCCTCCGTCAATGCCACGGGCAATGTGATTGAAGGAAATTATATTGGAACGGATGCCACGGGTACGGCGGCATTGGGCAATACGTTTGGCATTTGGGTGACAGCAGGATCAGGCAATGTTATTGGAGGGACAGCTTCCGGAGCGAGCAATGTCATTGCTGGGAATACCAACCATGGTATTTACCTGACGGGAAGTGAGACGACGGGGAACTTTGTTCAAGGAAACTATATCGGAACGACATCTGGAAGCCTTGCCCTTGGTAATGGGAGTGCTGGAATTTATGTGAGCAGTGGAGCCTCCAGTAATACTATTGGAGGTACGACCACGAGTTCGCGTAATGTGATTTCCAGCAATAGCGGTGACGGAATTTATGTAACTGGGTCAGGCACAGACGGTAATGTGATTCAGGGTAACTTTATTGGTACCAATGTGGCTGGAACAGCGGCCCTGGGGAATGGTGATCGAGGTATTCAAGTCGAAGATAGCGCTTCGAATACGCAAATTGGGGGCACTGCATCAGGTGCGGGTAATGTGATTTCTGGTAACAGCAATGATGGAATCATTCTGTCCAATTCTTCGAGTGCCACCGTCGTCGAAGGTAATTTCATTGGGACAGATCTAACGGGGACCATCGATATTGGAAATGGAACCTGGGGGGTACGAGTTACCAATTCTAGTGGCAACACGATTGGAGGCACGGCCACCGGCGCGGGCAATACTCTTGCGTATAACGCTCAAGCAGGTATTGGTCTTGATAATGCTTCAGGAACTGGGAATAGTCTTCTTGGTAATGCCATTTACTCGAACTCTGGCATCGGGATTGATCTTGGAACCGATGGCGTGACCGCAAACGATCTAGGCGATGTCGATGCAGGCGCCAACGATCTACAAAACTTCCCAGTCATGACTTCTGCCTCCACCGACGGGGCCAATGTGAATCTGATTGGCACCTTCAATAGTAACGCCAGTACGACCTATCGGATTGAATTCTTTGCCAGCACGACGGCGGATGGCACGGGCTATGGAGAAGCCGAACGCTACCTCGGGTTTGCCACGGTGACGACGGATGGGAGTGGCAATGCTTCTTTTAATTCGACATTGGCTGCAGCTGTGGGACTCGGGGAGTTTGTCACCGCCACGGCCACGGTGGATTTGGGTGGCGGCAACTATGGCAGTACCTCGGAATTTGCCGCCAATATGTCTGCTGGCAATCCTATTCCCTTCATTGACCTGGATGCGAATGACAGTTCGGGCGCCGGCGTCACCAACTTCGTGACGAGTTTCACTGAAGATGGTGGGCCTGTCACCCTGGCGGATAGTGATGCCACCCTCACGGATCTGGATAGTACGAATCTCGCCTCTCTGACCGTCACCATTACCAATTTGCAGGATGGAGCGTTTGAACTCTTAGCCGCCGATATCACGGGGACCAGCATTACGGCGAGCTATGACAGTGGGACTGGAATCCTGACCTTGAGTGGCACCGATACCGTCGCCAATTATGAGCAGGTGTTGCGGACCGTGACCTATGACAATACCTCCGATAACCCGACCACGACCACGCGGGTCATTCAGTTTGTGGCTGATGATGGGACCTACTCGGGAAATGTCGCCACGACGACGATCACGGTGAGCAGCATCAACGACGCGCCGGTGAACACGGTGCCGGCGACGGCGACGGTGGCGGAAGACACGGCGCTGGCCATGACGGGCGGCAACCTGATTACCGTGACGGACGTGGATGGCAACCTGGCGAGCACCCAGCTGACGGTGGGCAACGGCACCCTGAGCGTGACCTTAAGTGGCAGCGCGAGCATCAGTGCGGGGGCGAGTGGCACGAACACCCTGACGATCAGCGGCAGCGAGGCGGACATCAACGCCACCCTGGCCAGCCTTTCCTATCAAGGCAGCGCCAACTTCAATGGCACGGACACCCTGACGACGATCAGCACGGACAGCGCGGGCACGCCCCTGAGTGACACGGACGCGACGACGATCACGGTGAGCAGCATCAACGACGCGCCGGTGGCTTCCAACGATAGTTATACGACGGCAGAAGATACAACGCTGACCACTACTCTGGCCACAGGAGTCTTGGGCAATGATAATGATGTAGATTTTGACACGTTAACTGTCAACACTACTCCAGTGGCCAATGTGACTAATGGGACGTTGGTCTTGAACGCCGATGGCAGCTTTACCTACACCCCTAATAGCGGATGGAGCGGGGTGGATACTTTTACCTATCAAATCACCGATGGGAATGGCGGTGTCGGGCAGGCTACGGTGACGCTCACGGTTGTCAGTGTGAATGATCCCCCAGTCTTGACCAGTGTTGGTGGTGGCGCGACTGCGGCCATTTCGTTAGCAGAAAATCTGACGGGAGTGACGACGCTGACGGCCACGGATGCCGACGGCGATCCGTTGATCTATAGCCTTGTTGGTGGAGCGGATGCAGCGCGATTTGTGATTGATGCCACGAGCGGGGCCTTGAGTTTTGTGGGGGCGCCTGATTTCGAGAATCCAGCTGATGGGGGTGGCAACAATGTGTATGACGTGCAGCTGCAGGTCAGTGATGGCCAAGGGGGCACGGATACGCAAACGCTGGCTATTTCCGTGACGGACGTGATGGAAGGGGGTGCCCCCTCCCCCTCTCCACCTGACCCGACTCCTGAGCCAGAGCCCGAATCGACGCCAGAACCCACTCCGGAGCCTGAACCGGATCCTGGTCTTCCAGGGGACCCTTCTCAGAACGCGGGTCCAGTAGGTCAAGGAAATGTATTTGTTGAGGAGAGTGGGTTCGCTGGTCGAGGGTTGGAAGAGGAGACACACCAGAGTGGGCAACATGATGTGGTGAATGTGTTGGACCTTCCTCCATTGTTACGCCCTGGGTCGTGGGCGACAACATCTGATCAAATTCGCGCGTATTATCCCGATCCTTTGGATCTGACTAAAACGGAGCTCTCTGCAGATGTTCTTCAGCAACTCAACCAATTTTCCGATGAATTGGGACAGACCATGGAGGAGCAGGCTGAGAAGCGTTCCTGGATTATGGATTCAATGAAAGGGGCTGGGTTTACGCTCACAACAGGGTTTGTGGCGTGGATGGTGCGCGGGGGAGCGTTGGTGGCCGGTTTGATGGCATCGTTACCTTCTTGGAGGCATATTGATCCTGTGCCAATCTTAAGTATGAACAAAGAAGAAAAAGAAGTCTGGGCCAAGCGCGTGAAGGCCGCTGCTGAGTTAGAAGCCCACCAACATCAAGGCATAGACCAGATTCTTCGGGATGCAGATCAAGAGGATGTCTCCCTCTCTTCTGAGTCTCTTCCCAAGTCTTCATGACACGTTCGAACCCATTGCTCTGGATCAGTTTCGGGTTGGTTTCCCTCACGTTGAGTATCCTCCTCATGAGCGATCTTGCGGTGAATTTGATCCCTAATCAAGCTGAAGAAATTTTCAAGTATCGTCAAAAATATAGTGAAGCTCTCGCTGTCCAATATTCTCTGCTGGCCGAACATGGAGACAGTCGGGCCATTCAAGAAGCGTTTGCTCTCTTGGTTCAACGCAACGAGGATATTCTCTCTGCTGCCGTTATCTTGGCGAATGGTGAGACCTTGGCCTTTGCGGGACGCCATCAACAAGTTTGGAAGCAACCCCCAGGTGATACTTCCACTCCGGATCATATTCAGGTTCCCATTTTTGATAGCACTGAGCGGTGGGGTACCGTTCAGCTTCGGTTTCGGTCTCTTGACGATGGAGGATGGGTTGCCTGGCTGAAAGATCCATGGATTCAGTTTCTCGGCCTCGTCATAGGATCCTGCTCCATAGGCTACTTCTTCTATATGAAACGAACGCTTCGTCAGCTTGATCCCAGCTCTGTGGTTCCCTTGCGGGTCAAAACAGCTTTTGATGGGCTCAATGCGGGTGTCGTGATGTTGGATGCGCATGAACGCATTGTTTTGGCTAATCGATCCTTTGGGAAGATTGTTCAGCAGGATCCCTATACGCTCATGAGCAAAAATCTGAACGAATTTCATTGGATTGCGTCACCATTAGGATCACCCTTAGAGGCCTTCCCCTGGGTGACCGCTCGTAAAGCGAAATGTTTGGAGTTGGATTTTCCCATGGCGTTATCCGAGACTTCGTCTGGGGAGACTCAAAAGTTTCGCGTCAATTCGAGTCCCATCCAAGATGACCAAGGAGATATTCGAGGCATGTTGGTTTCTTTTGATGATGTCACAAAATTAGAAGAAACCATTCGGGCTCTTGAAACATCAAAAGCTGAGTTAGAAAGCCTTGCGATGCGCGATCCGTTAACGGGTTGCTTTAATAGGCGAGCCTTATTCGAGGTGTTTGAAGATCTCCATGCGTCAGGTTCTTCAGGTGGATTAGATTTTGGCTGTATTATGGCCGACATCGATCATTTTAAGTCATTTAATGATCGCTTTGGCCATGCCGTCGGGGATCAGGTGATTCAAGTGGTCGCACAAATTCTCTCTACGACGATTCGCCCAACCGATATTGTTGGGCGATATGGGGGCGAGGAGTTTTGTATTTTGCTACCTGGGAAAGGCCCTGAGGACACAGCTAAAGCAGCCGAACGTCTGCGTCTCGCCATTTCGGCCCAAGCCAGTCAAGCTGTGCGGACTACTGGAGACAACCGACTTACGATGAGCTTTGGTGTCTCATGTTTTTCGCTAGGGTCTGCTGATCCCTTAGAATTAGTGGATCAAGCTGACAAGGCTCTCTATGCTGCGAAGAATGCTGGCCGAAATCAAGTAGGACAATGGACTCAGGAAGGTCCCCTCGCAGGACTCCCCATTGAGTTAGAATTGTTAGAGTCTTTTTCTCGGATGTAGAAGTGGAATGATTACGTATTGCGCTATACAATTTCCCTGATACATTTCAGCCATCTCTCACTCGTGGGAGTGAACGTTCGTGTGTGAGTGGAAGGGCCAGCTGGTCTCGTTAGTTTTTGGATAAAGGAGAACTGGTTCGGAATTCAAGGGGTGATTAGGAGATGTTGGGCTGGAAAACTAAGAACTTCAGAACAGTATTTTTACACATGAAACACTTTAGGGCTTGGGTGCCATGGCCTGATGTAACGTATCGGTGATCCAGAGTTTAAAGAATCGTTGAGCCGATTGATGATAGCCCTTGAGTGTTTGATGTACTTCAGATAAAGCAAATTGTCCGTCAACGAAGAAGTCATGATCGATGAGATAGCCCATCTCTTGAATAGGCTGCGCAATGGGGACTAATCCATGGCGAACGCAAACCAAATCATTCCCACCGTTTAAGCCCATCAAGACTTCACTGTGTGTCGCTTTCATTTCTCCTGCCGTTCCAGCCCATACTAAATCCCCAGTCCATTTTTGTTGAAGAAGTTGATGCCATTCAGTGTTTGTCACTCCTAGAGCTGATTTTCGAATGATATTGCGAAATCGTAACCCCACGCGCAATAAGAACTGAGGTGGATATTCTTTTTCTAGCGCGAACATGGCCTTTTGGAGGTGTTTGGAAAAGTTCTCCCACCCGTCATATTGTCTGGCTACGAGTGTTAGCGCTCCTTTACCAAGCACCATTTGCCAGCGTTGATCAGTACTCATGAAATTGTAGGCGGTCTTATCTTGCGTGAGTGAAAACATCGGGAACGAGTCTTTGACATGTTCCTGGAATCCGACAGGAGGGGCGGCGGAAATTTTCAGATTTTGTGGGAAGGTCAATTGACAGGTCACATCAACGAGAGGTGTCTTGGTATATATGACCGTCGGTATCGTTGTTTCAGCCATGATCGTGCTCCCTTTTTTTCGTTTTTCTATTGGCGTGTCTGTCCGGTGTTTGACTTGTCGGTTTCCTTACGACGAATGATTGTTTTTTCTCTCGTATAAATGGAAAGGAATCGAATAGGGTAGATCACGCGACCTGAGTATGGGCGTCTTCCATGAGGTCTAACATGACCGAGAGTTGTTTTCCTGCTTCTAAGAGACACATTGCGATCGCGTCTTCATCCAAACCGGTCAGGGTCCAGGATTCTGGGGCGACGAGTGCCTTCCACTGACCTGACCCGTTTGGCGATTGAAACCCTTCCGTGAGTGCGCATGCAATATTGAGTAAGGCTGCCTCGAATTGATAATCAGGGGTGCCACTGGGGTTATTCTGATAGCGGATGGCTTCTCCTAAATTGATGGGTAGTTGCCAGGAGTTGACGAGTGCTTTCCCGACTTGCGTGTAATCAAATCCAATGAGTTTTTGTTCGGTGGTATGAATTGATACGCCACTGTTGGCTGATGTTTTAATGGCTTCTTCTGCTAGTTCAGGAAGATATTGGTAGAGTAAGAGGTGCCCAAGATCGCGAAGTAAGCCTTCTACGAACATTCGTTCACTATCAACCAGGAAGCATTTTCTCGCTAATTCACGTGCGGCCAAGCCGCTGAAAAAACTATTCGCCCAGAAGATATTCATATTCATGACTTCCTGGGATAGCCCAGAAAACGCTTTCGTGACTGATACCGCCAGCACCAGGTCATGTATGGGTTGCATGCCCAAGATTCCGACTGCCCGGGAAATGGTCTCCACTTTTCGTGGCATGCCATAGAACGCGCTATTGACAAGTTTTAACAACATGGCGGTCATGCCCGGGTCAATACTGATCACTGCGGATAGATCAGCCATTGTCGAATCGGGATCATCTATGACCTTTTTGACTTGTAGATAGACCTCTGGTAGTGAAACGATTGAGCCAGAATGTTCGACGAGTTCTTCAGCGCTTTTCATACAGTGACCTTCTTCAACAATAGGTGAGAGCACACGATTGCTCTGGTATTGCTGTCCTTTTCGGTCAATAGATGGTTGACCTTAACTGATGAAATTTCGTTGGAAGGAAAATGCTGCGTGACCCATAGCTCTAGGGTGCACGTGGTACGACGTGGTCGTTATGAGGCATTGCACTGTGTTGGACAATCAGAAGGACTAGGGGTTTGTCGTCTTGGAGTTCGTTGGGTCGTTTGAAGAAGCCTGCTGCTTATGAATCCGTTTTTTCCCCCAGGTGATGAGCCCAAAGGAGAGCAGTAAGGCCATCGGCACAAATATTCCTGAGGCAAGGGTTTCGTTGGCTAGCCAGCCCATGTCATGAAAGGCTTTGAAGAGATAATGAGCTAAGCCACTGAGATAATAGGCGATCACAATGACAGAGAGTCCTTCGACGGTGTGTTGCAGCATGGCTTGGCTTTTGGTCGTTTGATCGACACTGGCCAAGAGCTTCATATTTTGATCTTGTTGGGCAAGGTTTTGTTCTTGAAGGACGAGTTCAACTTTTGTGCGAAGGACGGCAATCGTTCCTTCGAAATCTTGTTCCAAGGCATGTATCCGGCTGACTAATTGTTGGTAGCCATCTGCGACACCAGTGATTTTCCAATGAATATAATCCGTGAGGGTGCGGCTCCCCGGAAGGGCCTGTTCTTGTAATGCATGGGTATTGCTATGCACGATCCGATCATAGGGAACCGATGCTGACAAGCGAAAGCGCATTGAGTCTGCAAGCCGTCCCACTTCTAAGAAATCATGGGTGAGGCCTTCAAGCCATTGTTGGAGACGAACAGGTTTGGCCTCTTTGAGTTCTTTGGTAATGACACTCCGTTGGTATAAATGGCGCTGTTCGTAAATTTGGACTTGATCCACGGATCGAGAAAACGCTTTGTATGGCAAGAGAATGAGGTGTGTGTAATTTTCCAATGTGATGAGGATATCAATGAGGCGTGGGAGTTTGGGAAGCAGTTGTGAGGAATCTGGAGCCCAAATAAGATACCGTTCCCGTCCGTGTTCATCGGGTGTGAAGCTGGTGGCGACAGAGATGTCGTCTCCTAAGACTTGGCTGGCATAGATCTGTGGCCCAGGTAAGAGCGTGGCCAACGCTTCTTGATCGTAGGACTGGGATGGGGTCACCACGATGTCGAGCGCATTGACTTCTAAGCCTAATGGTGAAAAAGGAAATACATAGCGGGGAAAGGTTAAAGGCCCAAATCCCAAGAGAGCATGAGCGTTCTGTGGAATATGCCAAATTTGATAGCTGTAGTATTCCGTGTGTGCTTCCCATTTGGCAATGAGCCGATCGCCGTTGTCGGCGGTTTTCACGCCAAATCCGACTTTTTCGTCAATCACCGTTTCAGAGGGTTTGATATCTAAGCAGGTCAGGAGTTGCTGGAATTCCTTCCGGCTTTGTGGGCGTTCAATGGGCGGATTGGCCATTCGTCGCGCCGTATGATGAATGTGCGCGGGAGCGTTCAGCCACCCTTCTAAATATTGTGCCTGCGTCTTGTGAAGGTGCCGGAGAATATTTTTTTCTTGTGAGGTTGGTTTGAGGCTCATGCGATGCAATAAATTGAGGCTATTCGTGGGTTGATATATGCTCAGGTTCTACACTAGTTGACTGTCGAGTCGCAAGAGGAGCGATGGCCGTTGAATGTATCGTATTGGTCGTGTCCCTGTACTAGTTTATCGCGGACTCTATTGCGGTGGTATTCAGCTGGTTTTCAATCCAATCCACAATGCGATTTTCAGCCCAGAACTGATCTTCTTGTGATTGCCGGCGTTGGAGAAAACCGCAATGTCCACCATATTGAGTTAATAGTAATTGAATAGAGGGATTCTCATTGAGTGTCGGATTGTTAAAAATGTTCACAGGAATGAATGGATCATCTTGTGCTGAAATAATGAGAGTCGGAAGGACAATGTTGCTGAGCGTCTTTTCGGCGGCGCTTTTCGCATAATAGTCTTGTGCATCGTGAAATCCCCCATCGGGGGCGGTATACACATTGTCGAATTCCCACATGTTTTGGATTGTGCGAAGCTGTGAGAGATCCCATTTGCCAGGATAGAGTTGAGCTTTGTGCTGTAGTTTGATCTTGAGGCTCCTGAGGAAATGATGGTGGTAGATCCAATTCGACGGATGAAGTAATGCTTCTACGCATGCTGCAGGCCGAATGTTTGGGGATACGGCGGTGACTCCTCGAAGTGAGGGAAGGCTCGAGCCTATTTCACCAGCCAATTTTAGCGTGAGATTGCCACCCATGGAATAACCGATTAGCCAGATATTTTGGCACCCGTCTTGTTTCGTGATTTCTTGAATAATGTTCTGGTAATCCTGGCTCAGGCCATTATGATAGAGCGTGGGCGTGAGATGTTCTGAGCCTCCACAATTGCGTTGATTGATGCGAATACAGTTCCACCCTTTGGCCCAGATTTTCTGCGCGAGGCCAATCATGTAGTGCGACTCAGTGCAGCCTTCAAGCCCATGAATTAGCAAGATTGTGGGCTTGTTCTGGGGGGTAGCTTGCCAATGGCATTTTGTGAGAAGCCCCGTTTCCTGAGTGATCTGAAAAATCCGCTCGTGCGTGGGCTTGGTGAGACAGATGGCTTCACGCGGCCACCAACGTGGGATGAGGGTCATCCGGTGTGGGCCTTTGAGTAATCGATGAGGATGAAACGGGGGAAAATTCACACTGGGCTATTCAATGACAGGTTGTCGTTGGGCCGCACGTTCTGGGTATATTGCTCTTTCGATGTATGATGAACGGGATACCAAAAAAGGCACTGCTAGGACAAGGCGTAGAGCGTCTGCTTACATTTGGTGAAAAACGTGAGCAAATCTGGCGATATCTGTTAATCAATATTGACAGGTGATTCATGATTTGGTTAGAGGAGCCCTTAGGAACCCTCTCAATTGGAAGACAGAGGGGGATCAGACTAACATTCAATCGGCAGTCATACTACAGGAATAGGATCACTCATGAGTCAATCGAAAAACCCCGAGCCTTCTGGTGGGCGAGAAGGCTTTTTAATTTTTATGGTAGTGAGTTGCGGTATTTTAGCCACGCTGTCGATGAATT
Organism: Nitrospirales bacterium; assembly: GCA_029261235.1. Classification (GTDB taxonomy): domain Bacteria; phylum Nitrospirota; class Nitrospiria; order Nitrospirales; family UBA8639; genus Nitrospira_E. Next base: position 11,357 of record JAJDBS010000240.1, on the reverse strand, counting down.
CGCTGACGAACTCTGATGTGAACATGGAAGAGGGTGCAGTGACGAAGGAGTCTGTGCAAGCTGACAGTCGTGGGTCGAAGAAAAAAGCGAAACCTTTGGCGCTCATCGACGTTCCATTGTCCACGGGCAATGAACCTATCGATAAATTGTTTGTGCAATCAGGGTGTGCCGTTTGTCATACGATTCCAGGTATTGCTCCAGCCAAGGGGCGTCAGGGCCCAAAATTAGTCTTGGGCACAAATGGGCCCAAGCGATTGGCTGATCCGACCTATCAGGGTAAGGCCGAGAGTGTTCGGGAATATATTCAGGAATCTGTGTTGAATCCGGGAGCGTATGTTGTCCCGGGATATTCAGATCGAGTGATGCCTCGGTGGTATGGGAAGCGGTTGAATGCGAAAGCCTTGGATCGTATTGCCACGTATTTGGAAGGATTATACGAGTAAGAGCTGTGGTGTGATCACAATTCGAGAGACCTGCGTTTGGCTTTACGGGTGGAAACGGAATCCGAATAACAAGCCGATGTTGACGTTGTCGCTATCCCTTTGGTTCTTAAAATTCAGATCTTGAAATGTGAGCATGAGGGTGCTGGCCAACGAAATTGTTCGGTTGACATTAAAGGAGGCTGTCGCTCCAAATGGGAAGATATAACTCACATCACTGTCGCTGCTCCGTCTGCTATCAAGATCCGCATAGACCATTCCCAATCCGCCAAAAGGTACAATAGAGACTGTGCCTAAAGGGATATGAAATCGAGAAATTCCAGCCAAGGTCACTTGTGTTAAATCTTCACCCGGCGTGATCAGCAGTTGCGGGCCAATTGAAAACTCTGAATCGAGATAATAATCACCCTGAAAGCTGAGGGTGAAGACCGTGTCATCTGCTGTATCTGAAAGAAAACCTATATCTGTTCCAAATCCCCAAGGACTTTCCGCACGGGCCTGGGTATTGCTTAAGAAGAAAACAATGAAGAGGGCCATGATTGCCAATAGTGTCTTGATCCATTTATCGATCATTCCTGACAGGTTTCCTTTTTTATAGCCATTGGATGAATGTGGAACGTTTCACAGAATGAAAATTATACCCTATTTTATCGGTAGGTTTCATCATTGCTCTATAAAAGAAAAGGGGAGATCTGTCTGTAATTTCTGGTATGCACAGCTCTCCCCTCGATCTTTTCATAGTCATCAAGCACTTCTATTTTATGGAGCTGTGATTTTCTGAGAAGTTACTCTATGATCCTTGCTTCAATCTTTTAGCCCTACTGCCTCTTTGCCTGCCTCTCCAGCATCTTTTATCGTCTCGCCTGCTTTCCCAGCAGCATCTTTAAGGGCATCGCCTGTACTATCCACGGCGTCTGACATCGCACCTTTGGCATCTTCAGCCGCGCCCGTAATCGCGTCTCCTGTACTTTTCATCGCATCACTCACTGAATCGGTGCCTTTTTCAATCGCACCATCAATGGCTTTTCCTGCCTTTTCAGCTGGTCCATCTGATTGCTCCCCGCAACCTGCCGCAGAAAAGATGAGAGCACTGGCGAAGATAGCATGTAGTGGTAATGCATAAAGACGTTTCATTATCAAACCTCCTGTTAAAATATACTGAATCCGAGGGCATTGTTCCTGGAGTGAGAATGGTGAAAGAGGAAGGGAATCATGACAGGCTTGGATATAGAGAGGTCTCCTAAACGGATGGCTAACTATACGTGTCACGAATGACTTGTATTGTAGCGTAATTAGAAAAAAGAGCAATGGCGACGTTTTGCCCTTCCTTGATTCATGACTTCTTGGCTGGTGAGGAGATGAGTTAATTAGGCGTAAATACGCATGCTGGTAGTTTGTTTAGTGATGATGGAAGTGTCTATTTCATCATTCCCAAATGAGATCAGATAATGACACAGAACATGCAAGAATTTTTCATTGGGCTTGTCTCTTCTGTCTTTTTGCCTTAACTTTTTTTAAAACCCGTCGATAAGACTTGGTACATCATGTGAAGATTTTTCTGTTGAGATCAACAATTTTAAGAAGTTGAGGGTGTTATGGCAAAACCGGTAGGAAAACTCAGGAAAATTAGTCTCAGTGAAGTGTGGGCCAATGAAGTTGATGGGTTTGCCACTTGGCTTCAACAGGAAGAAATTTTGGAGATGTTGGGCGAGACGTTGGAACTCAGTTTGAAATTTGCTGGTGGAGACGCTCCATTAGATTCGCTGGCAGGTGGTGTGTTGGTTAAAGATGCCAAGAGTGGTCATTATGTCATCGTCTTGGGGCATTTGGATGAGATTACGTCAGAATCGCTTGGGAAAATGATTATGTATGCGGCTGGTTTAGAGGCCAAGGCCATTATTTGTGTGGGACAAGAAATCACTGCTGAAATCAGACAGAGTTTGGATTGGCTCAACATGGTTTCTCGCGATGACGTAAACTTTTATGCGACGGAATTGGAATTATGGCGCATTGATGATTCGGTGCCTGCCCCAAATTTCAACGTCGTCTGTCAGCCAAACATGTGGGCTCGGCAATTGAAAGCGGGACAAGAGCCGGAGCAAGCAGAATCAACGAATCCTTCCGTGCCACAAGATAATCAGGAACCAAAACCCCAAAAAGAGGAACCCTCGAAAGCCTCAAAAGAAAAAGCGGAAACTCCACAAGCCAAACCAGGTCCTGCTCCCAAGGATGGTGTCTCTGTTCGTCAGAACTTTGTGTATACTAAAACGTTCTCCTGACGATCATCAATTCGATCTTAAGATTTCGTGCTCGACAGAGTTGGACCCCGAGAGAATATGGGCCCTGGGAATGTGGGTTGACACTTCCGGGGTCCTGCTTGTTTATGTCTGACGCCGCCTAGTCCTATAGAGTATAGAAGCCTTCACGTTTCTTAAATCTCGCGAATGCCATTTCCCTTTTCCTCCTGTCATGCCAGTATAGTCATCCGCAGAGATCTGATCGGTCTTGTCAAGCTGGCAGCTTCACGCGTTCATTTCTAGACAGAGCGTGGGCCATTCGGTATTCTACGAACCCTTATTTGTCTATGACCTCTTCAGAACACCATTCCTCAGCTGATTTTATTCGGACGAAGATTCTCGCCGATCAAGAATCCCAACGATTCGGTCAACGCGTCCACACGCGATTTCCGCCTGAACCGAACGGCCATTTACATATTGGTCACGCGAAGTCCATGTGTTTGAATTTTGGCATTAGTCAGGAGTTTTCGGGTTTCTGCAATTTGCGGCTGGATGATACCAACCCAACCAAGGAATCAATGGACTATGTCCAGTCGATTCAGGACGATGTTCGATGGTTAGGGTTTGATTGGACAGATCGTCTGTACTTTGCTTCAGATTATTTTGAACGGCTGTATGATTACGCGGTCAAGCTCATCCAGAACAATAAAGCCTATGTTGATAGTTTGACGGCAGAGGAGATTCGAGACTATCGCGGGACGTTGACTGAGCCAGGAAAAGAAAGTCCTGACCGACAACGGAGTCTTGACGAAAATCTGGAATTATTTTCAAAGATGAGGGCAGGGGAATTCGAGGAAGGGGCGTATATCTTACGTGCCAAAATCGATATGGCCTCTCCCAATATTAATATGCGAGATCCGGCCTTATATCGAATACGCCACGTCACACACTATCGGACTGGGGATATTTGGCGAATCTATCCGACTTATGATTTTGCCCATCCACTTTCAGATGCCTTGGAGGGTATTACGCATTCCTTGTGTACGTTAGAGTTTGAAGACCATCGCCCCCTCTATGACTGGGTGCTCCGCGAATGCGAGGTTTCCTGTCATTCACAACAAATCGAATTTGCGCGCTTGAATCTTGCACACACGGTCATGAGTAAGCGCAAGCTCCTGCAACTGGTGGAGGAAGGGCACGTGAACGGGTGGGATGACCCTCGTCTGCCTACGTTGAAAGGCTTGCGACGCCGAGGATACTCTCCGGCAGCCATCAGAAATTTTTGTGATCGAGTCGGTGTGGCGAAGAGAGATAGTGTGATTGAGATGGGAGTGTTAGAGCATGCGATTCGGGAGGATCTGAATCGTTCGGCGGATCGAGTCATGGCCGTGCTTCATCCGGTGAAAGTCATTATTGAAAATTTTCCCGAGGGGCAGATTGAGGAAGTCGAAGCCGTGAATAATCCTGAAGATGCGAGCAGGGGAACGAGGCAACTTTCTTTCTCACGAGAGATCTATATTGATCATGATGACTTTCGAGAAGATCCTCCCAAAAAGTATTTCCGACTGTCTCCTGGGAAAGAGGTTCGGCTCAAATATGGGTACATTATTTGTTGTGTTGGAGTCGACAAGGACGAGACCACAGGAGAGATTACGGCGATTCGATGTACATATGATTCTGAAACGAAACGCGGCGGAGCACAGGCCGGTCGAAAGGTGAAGGGAACCATTCATTGGGTGTCTGTGCAAGATGCTTTGCCGGCTGAGGTGCGTGTGTACGAAACGTTATTGCTGCCATCAAACCTTGATGCCGAAGGTACATCACAAGGTTTAGAGGCAAAGCTAAACCCCGATTCATTGCAAGTCCTCGAAACATGTTGGGTTGAGCCTAGCTTGAGCGATGCGACAATTGGGACCTCCTTTCAATTTGAACGGCAAGGATATTTCTGCTTAGATCCTGATTCTCATAAGCAAAAACTCGTGTTTAATCGAACGGTTTCTCTTCGTGATTCGTGGGCGAAAATTGAAAGGAAATAGTAATGGATTGCCCGTGGGGTAAGCTATTATATTGTTTTCATTCTTTCTCTATGTGCTCTCATCCCCGTATGAGAGTCTTCGACCAAAGAGGCTGGTCATTGTCGAGCGGAAGACTGGTACCTCATTGATTCTTATTGAAAAATTTCTCTGAAAACTAAAAAACTCCTGAGAGTCACCTCATTTTTCGTAAATATATTGAACCGTTCAATATGTCATTTAGCTGCTGCTCTGCACTCCTGGCCCGTCTCGAGATTGTCCTCAAATATTTAGATCAGACAGTGGGTAGGTGGGTTTTACTTGTTACTTAGGGAGAAGCAAGGATAGAAAGCTTGCCCTCTTCATATGTAGTATCAGCCAAATGATCAATCTACTGACATTGAGATCCCCATTCTTGGTTTTTGAGTAAAGACTTCTCCATATCCTGCCGATATATCATTAGAGATGGTCGGAATGATACGCCACTTCGTTGAGGGATCTTCCACATGTTAGGGAAAGCCTGTTTTGTTGCAGCCATGATTTTTTTAGCCTGTTGCGTGGCTGTGCTCTCCTGGTTCGGGTGGGTACACGGTATATCGTGGTCCCGACGAAGAACGAGCTTCCCTACTCACGTGTAAGTTTCTTGATTCGAGGACTGTTGTTCCTGCCTGTTTGACATATTCAATCCTTCACAGTTTCGCAAAGATCGCGGTTCTCATCTTGCTACATGAACTGACCGATAGGTCAGGTTGGAAGCACGTAGAAGAAATGAAAGAAGCCCTGGAATAATTTCTTTGATTTCTCTAGCGCTTGTCGAAAAAAAATATGCCGTTGTCGCAGACAACAGAAGGTGTGATATGGGTGAAAGTCGGCGTCCTTCAAAAAATATGAATGGTCAACAAGGCCAAGCAGTGATGGAGCCTAACTGGTCTGAGGGAGAATCTTATCCTGAGACAGAGAGTTTAAATGATACATTTTGGCGATGGGAATTTCTGCGTCGTCGGGCTGACTATCGACAGGATTGGGGAAAATATTTTCAGTCAACGTATGAATATGATGTAGCCTGTGCCAATGATCCAAATTATCCTACGCGTTATCGTAAGAAGGTTTTTTCTCCCGACCATCCAGCCTTTAAAGCGCGTATGCCGAATTCATTAGAAAAATATCATTTGAGTGGTCTTCCGAACCCCGCGGTCTCGAAACCTTGGATGTTGTCGTTCGATTCGAACTATGGGCGACTGTATTTTGGTCAGGGGCCGGATTGGCTCGGTGGTGGAGAAGAAGTCAAGTTATGTTTGTCTGAATGGCGCGTGGCCGCGGTGTTTGATCTCAAAAAATCTCTTTCGCCACAACTGGAAAAAGTACAAGCTGATCTCATGGAATGGCAGGAACATCAAGTTGGTCGAAATCTTGAACGCCGTAAATGTCGTGATGAATGGCCTCTGTACTTGCGAGTCCTTGATGGGGTCGAATCGAGCATTCCATTTCGAGAGCTTGGGAGCAGGCTTCTCGATATTCAAGATGCTGATGTGGCCGAAGCGCGCATTGCCCAGCTGTATAAAGAAGCCTGTCAAATCAGTTTGCATTTCCCTGAATAGCGGAAGGCTACTGTGGTGGGTGGTCGATGAAGATATCTAAATGAGATTGGATTTGTGAACAGTGACAATGTGTGGCAAACGAACAGTAGGGAACGAATATGAGTAAATTAATCGATGCGTTAAATCGGGTGCAATCTATGAATACTGACGAGACATTTGTAACATCGAATAGTTTAAATCCAGATACCGCTAAGGACGTATCAACTGGTTCTGTTCCGGAATCGAGGTCTACCAGTATCTCGAAAAAACGGTCAACTCAAACAAGTGTGGATATGGAAAAGCCGCTGTTTAATCTGACTGCAGATGATTGGTTGGGCGTTCTTCAGCAAGAATACCTCAAGAGCTTTATTCGAGAAGGTGGTGGAGCTATCAAAGTTGGGGTCTTTCCTGATCATGATTCTTTGCAAGGCTGTCAGGAGGCTTTGGATGGAATGGCGAACGCAGAACAGTATATTTTTGCCAAAGTGGATGCTCGATTTACAAAAATACATATGGTTGAGCGGCTGTTCCATAAAATTGCCAAGCAAGTAGATTGGGATGATTTAGCCTACCGTTTTGTGCTTCGGCTGTTAGAAGAACATGGGTATCAAGTTCCGACATGTCGTGATGAATTTTCATTACGTCAAGTCGCGGCATTGAACGAACGGAAGGAACCGATGCTTCGTCGGGATGTCCAAACATGGCTGGAAAAATCGATTGAAGGTGATTCTGGGCTTTGTCGCGAATTCAGGATGGCCATGATTCGATTATGCTTGGCTCAATTTGAGTCAGGCGATTCAGATCGCGTGTTGGCTACGGCGGTGAAGGAGTGGCTTTGTGGTGATCTCCGTCTCATCTCTGGAGTCAAGAAGGCCCTGATCTACCAAAAAGTTGCGCGTCACAATGCACGACATATGCTGACATCATTAACGCGATGGTTGCGGTTAGCCGGGAGCGGAGGCCTCATTCTATCTCTTGATATATCCAGGTATTTTGTGAAGCCAAACGAAGCACCAACCGATGGCTCATTGACCTTTACCCCCTCCGCGACAATGGACCTCTTTGAGTTATTGAGGCAATTTATCGATACGGTTGATGAGATTGAAGGAATCCTCATGGTGGTGCTGGCACCTCAGGCGTTTCTGACGGATGCTCGTAGAGGGGTTGATCGGTATGAAGCATTAAAGCTTCGAGTTTGGGATGATATTCGGCCAAAGTATCGACAGAATCCTTTAGCTGCCTTGGTCAGAATTCAAGGGCAAGAACAAGAAAGTTCTTCCCTTACGGCACTTGCCCCGCCCAAGCTCCTAGCGCAAGGCACCGTACCTGATGTCGAAGCTCGACATGTCGTCGAGGGTTTGCGCGCGGGTGTGCCGAATAAGCATGTGGTGACGGCATTAGGCTGTATGCAGCCAGAAGTGGAAGGGCGTTTTCGCCGAATGTTGGAAGCCACACAGCAAAATATTACGAGTGGGCCTTGTCCTAGAGGGATGGTCCTGGAGGGTGAATTTGGGAGTGGGAAATCTCATGTGCTCGAGTATTTGCAGCATTTGGCACTCGATCATAATTTTATCTGTAGTCGAATTGTTATTAGCAAGGAGACGCCATTATATCATCCTGTTCGTCTCTTTTATTCAGCCATAGAATCAGCCATTGTTCCTAATAAACAGGGAGAAGTCTTTGCCGAAATTGCTGGTGAATGTGATGTGTGGACACCTCGATATAAGGAATTGGTCGCGTGGGTGAATAATCCGGATAATCATATCGATAGTCGATTTGCCGCGACGTTATTGCTGTATGAGCGGATGAGTTCGGATGTGGAATTAGGTCATCGCATGGCCAGATTTTGGACCGGCGATCCTATTGGTGTCGGTGATTTAAAAAAATATCTTCAAGAAGCAGGCTTTGGCGGACAATATACGTTTGGGCGGGTGTCGGCCATAGATCTCGCGCTTCAACGTTTTCAATTCGCGTCTCGTTTGATGCAGGCCGCGGGATATGCTGGGTGGATTTTATTAGTTGATGAAGCTGAACTTATCGGTCGCTATTCAGTCAATCAACGTGCGAAGTCTTATGCGGAAGTGGCGAGATTGATGAATATGATTGATGGGCAGATGCTCCCAGGGCTTGGGACGGTGGTTGCCCTGACGAATGATTTTCGAGAAGAGATCTTAGAGAAAAAAGGCGACAGTGTGAAAATGTTAGAGAAGCTGCGAAGTAAGCAAACCGACTCTGATGGTATTTTAGCTGATAAAGCCGAAAAAGGGATGGGCCTACTCCAGACTCAACGTATTCCGTTGGGACAGCCTTCTTCTGGAACAATTCAGGAGGTTCATCAGATTGTTCGGGGGCTCCATCTTAAGGGCCACGGATGGCGCATGTGGGAGCAGGATGCTGAAGGTCCAGCCACTATTGTGACGGGATCCAGCATGAGGAAATATGTGAAAAGTTGGGTGACCGAATGGGATCTTCTGCGACTCTATCCTGGCGAGGAATGCGTCGTTGAAGTGTCGACATTAAAGCCGTCCTATGAGGACCCAAAGGATGTGCCAGAAGTGCATTGGCCTGAAGAAAGTGACACTGCAGAACTTGGTTCTATTTCTGACGTCCCCTCGAATGCTCCAGAGGAGGAGGCTGAATTAGTGGCGCCGGCCATTAGCTGGGCATCAGAACCTTCGATTCCTCCTTCCTCGTAAGAGTCAGTCATTTGGTGTAGCAACCAGTGTCTGTGGTAATCTCAATCCGATCATATGAGTTGGTTTGCTATTGTCATGCAATCTATAAGCTTCGCCTTTGCATCCAACCATACTCGTTCTTCTTGATTCCTAGATGAACATCCCGCCATTCTTGGCATTTTTTGTTTTCTAATTTCTTCAACATACGTGTCACACCCTCCTCCTTCCCCTCTATCCACAGTGTTTCGTTTGTGGTGGCCCTTAGCCAGCAGTTGGCTCCTGATGGGTGTGGAATTACTGTTCGTCGCAGCAACTATTTCGCGCTTAGCCAATCCGAAAATTCATCTCGCAGCCTACGGTGGTGTGGTCTTCCCACTCTCTCTCTTGATCGAAGCGCCGATCATTATGATGTTGGTCGCCTCCACGGCTTTGTGCAAAGACTGGCCGGCCTACCGCCTCATGCGGAATTTTATGTTGACCTTAGGCGGGATCCTGACACTTCTTCACATTGTTCTTGCTTTTTCCCCGGTATATGACGTGGTGGTCACAGTCTTGCTAGGAGCCCCAGAGAGTATTTGGGAGCCCGCCAGAATGGGTTTGCAATTAATGACCCCATGGACCATGGCTATTGCCGTGAGACGGTTTTTCCAAGGGCTGATTATTCGTAATGGCCGTACACGATTGGTTGGCTTGGGCACACTCATCCGATTGGGCGTCAGTGCATCGGTGTTGCTGGTCGGCTTGGTGATGCAAAGCGTTTCAGGAGTTGTTGTGGCTACGGTGGCGCTTTCCACTGGTGTGCTTGCTGAGGCTGGCTTTATGTTTTTCTGTGTTCGGCCCATTGTGCATGATTTACAACACAACACAGCCGTCCCCGAGAACCAGCTTTCGCTACAGCACTTAGTCAAATTTTATTGGCCGTTAGCTCTGACGCCGCTGATCACCATTGTCACGATTTCTATTGGAAGTGCGGCTATCAGCCGCATGCCGCGGGCGTTGGAGTCTTTAGCGGTATGGCCAGTGCTAGGCGGACTCACCTTTATGTTTCGAAGTGTGGGTATAGCGGTACAGGAAGTCGTGGTGACGTTCGCTGATCGACCTCACTTTCTTCGTCCCATACAACAATTTGTCTGGTACGTGGCGTTGGGAGCGAGTGCGACGTTGCTGATAATCGCGGTCACGCCCCTTTCAACCATATGGTTTGAGTCTGTCGCAGCGCTGAGTCCGGAACTTTCTGCGCTGGCCAGCTCGGCGCTGTGGGTGGCCATTATTCTGCCAGCACTCAGTCCTTGGGAAAGTTATTTTCAGGGAGAATTGGTCGCTCGCGGGGCGACGACCTATGTGACGCAAGCCGTGAGTTTATATTTATTAGGAAGTTCATGTGTCTTAATCATGGGAATTGCGTACGGACAGATTGCAGGATTGTTTGTGGGTGTGGCTGCAACGTTGACGGGTATGAGCGTACAAATGTGGTGGCTTTGGCTGCATAGTCATAACATGCGAGGAGGGCCTAAGAGCGTGCATAACGCGACTTCTTGAATGCAGGATTTCTGGTCGATGCTCGCTTCATCTGATCTTGAGCGATCTTTCCGAACAAGCTCGCCATATTGAATGCAATGACATACAAGGTGAATGGATTTTCATGCATCATTCTCACAATGTCGAAAAAGAAGGTGTTTCTTAACCTATTGAATTTTTTAAAGAAAAGTAGGTAAACGTCGATGGCTTACAAATGGAACATTCCTTGCTTTTCTTTACAGACATATGAACAAAATTTTAGTCATAGAAGACGATCAGCTGGTTCGCGACTCTGTGTCACTCTCGTTAGAATCAGTTGGGTATGAGGTGATGGAGGCCGCAACGTGTCAGGAAGGTCTTCAAAACCAGAAGCAATTTGGTGCGTCGGTGATCATTTCTGATGTCGTGTCCTTAGGACATGATGGAGGAGAACTTCTTCGTCAGATGTGTCAGCAATCTTCTGATCTGCCTCTGATTACCCTGATGGGGACCTTGTCTGATTCTGATAGGACATCGTCAGGTTCTCAATCCGACGTGCCCCTGTCTACTCACACCCTACAAAAGCCCTTTACCCTCGACGAACTCCTTGCGACTGTTCAAAACGCCTTAACACATTGAGGCAGTTCAAGCCTCTTAGCGTCGTGCTCACCTAAAGCATTCCCTATTCGTGTTCTATCTATTTTGATTAGTTAAGAGCTATTCGGCTTCAGATCTAATCCCTAGAAGAAGTTAATCGCTGGGAGGTTCAAAATGACCTGGCGGGCGTGAACCCCATGGAAGGGTTGTGGCACGGATTTGTTTAGACAAGCTTTGAAGGTTCACATGGGCGGCCCGAATGAGTTTCGGGTCTCCATGATGAATGAGGTTGGTTAATAAGACAAACAAATCAGGATGGTCC
>JAJDBS010000239.1 GCA_029261235.1 Nitrospirales bacterium | reverse complement strand
TTCATCCTCATTTTTTAGGATGAGTACCATGCGATGAAATCCCAAATTTTCGTGGAGGACGTCGAGCATTGTTGAAAAGAGTTTATTCATTTCCAGAGTCGACGTAATGATGGCTCCAGTTTGGTGGAGAGTACTCAGTTGGCGGACCTGTTTCGTAATCGTGGTCATATAGGTAGAAATGGAAAGCTCTCGTTGCTGAAGCCCTTCAGCCATTTGATTAATACTGTGCGTCAGTTGTCCGATTTCATCTTGGCTATCAGGAATGACGGAAACATGGATATTGCCCGTTGCGATTTGGTGCGCGGCTGTAGCGAGCCGTTGCATAGGCGTAATAATGCGGTTTGTCAGTAAAACAGTGAGACCAATACCCAGCAGAATGATGCCAATGGTGAGGAGGCCAATATTCCACACTGTTTGGTTTAAGGCGTTCTGCATTGCGACCATGGAAATACCCACCTGAATCATTCCGATGATGGCGCCTGGTTGTGGGGGCACAGCTGCGGAAGGGCCGAGCGTTTCCGAAGAAAGGAAGTCTGTCGTATGAGATTGGCGCGCTTGGCGATAAACCGGGAGTGCAAAGTCGTAAATCGTTTCATGGAAAACTGATTGAGAATGACCTGGGAGGCCATGAGGTTGTGTGTGTAGCGAAACTCGTCCTGCGGAAACCGATGTGTGCAGAACCGTAATCAATGGTTGCGAGTCTTGCGTTGAAGAAGAAGATTGGGAGAACAATGGCGCGGTATGAGTCTCATCGGGAAGGAGCGGGTGGCTGTTATCGCGAATAACTTTAGCGACGTTGACGAGATTGCCTTTAGATTTTGCAACGAGACTATTGCCGTTCTGATCACGAACGATGGCATACACCATTTCTGGTGCCGACAGGACACCCTCTAACATGCTCTCCAAATAGTCTGTGTCCTGGATAATCAAACGATTCAGACTGACTTTATTTAACGTGTTGACCAAGATGGTTCCGGTATTTATCAACGAACGCTTCATGATCTCGGCTTCCTTTTGGATAAGAAAGCCACTCAGGCCTGAACACACCAAGACAATGAGTAAGCTCACAAACAAAGAGAACTTGGTTCGGAGACTGAGGAATCTTTGTTGGTTCTCGACAGGATTGCTGAGATGCCCACCCCGTAGTTGAGAAAAATGGTCTTTAATAGTGTTCATCAAAGGCTCTTAAGATATCGGGAGTGAGGGGCAATCCGAGATAACGCGCTGACTTCACATTAATGGCTTGGTGCACCACATCTAGGGGTACCATTGTGCCAAGATTTGAAGAACCAGTTGGTGTCAGCAATGTTGAAGCGAGGGTTGCGGCATGTCGTCCGAGGTCCGCATAGTTGAAATAGACGCCAGTCACCGCCCCGCTTTGCACCAAACCAGCGGAGAAGCCTATGAGAGGGATATTGGCCTCCATGGTCGAGCTGATGAGGAAGTCCAAGGTATGTTCGGTGAGGACAGTACTATCGGGAAGAAGATACACCGCGTCGACTGTGTCTTCTAAATATTTCTGAGCACCTGAGACCTCTTGTTCAGAATGCACTTCTTGGGAGACAAGTATTAGGCCCAACCTTTTCGCATCTTGCTCTAGTCGATCTCTCAGTCCTTGCGTTTTCTGTGGATCGAAGAGTACGCCGATTCGTGAGATCTGAGGTGCTAATCTCTGAAGAGGTTTGAGGTGTTTCTCAAAAGGGATCGTGAGCGAAAGACCGACCATATTGCTAGACGGAAGGTCATATTTCTTCGGATTTAACACCAGGCACATGATGACGGGAATATCAAGAATTTCTAGTTTTGCGGCGAGAGCGGCTTTGAGCCCGACAGCTAATACGACATCGGCATCGGAAGCGCGAATTCTTCGAGCGAGACTTTGTCCTTTAGCCATATCTCCCTGGAGGTCATACTCCAAGGTCAGCTGGAAAGAGGGAGGAAGGGCTTGCTTAAAGGCATCAATGGCCTCGGAATATGCCCCGATGTCTGCAGACTTCAGAATAGCCACGTCTTGGGCGTAGGAGCCGTCGGGTATCCCAAGACATAATCCGAAGCAGAGAATCACCCAGCCACGTGTGCCCCAGTCTGCTAACCCTGTGTATCTGTAGAAGTGATGCCGCATGTCTTGTTGGGCAGGAATGTTGTGTTCGAGTGCTATGAATTTCTGCGCTGTTTAGTACCCAGAATATGATGTGCTGCTGTACTTCTTTTACGGACTATGAGCGCGCACCTGCCCTCCTAGGAATTCATCCTTCCTATTCTCAAGAAGCAAGGATGGTACCTGGTTTAGATAAAAGGGTCTAATCGAAAAGTTGAATACAAATGAGTCTGCTTTTAGGCAGGGGGCGGGCGGTAGGTTCTCGCTGTGTTGTCCTGTGAGACCGTTCTGGTTCGTCACAATGGTCGTAATCTATGTCACGATGAAAGCACAAATCAGACGGTTTTCGAGACACCATAGACAAGGTGGTCTTGCCGGACAGTCTTTCTCGATATTTTACTCGTTTGGCGCTGATAAGAACTCAACAATCAGGCTCTCGAATACAACAAAGGCGAAGCTCTGAGGTGGTGTATAGGGCGAGGGTAAGCTAGTGAGATTCATTCATCGGTGACGATCCATGGGCAAGCATGTGCTCAAAAGTATTGTGTATCATTTTGGTCTAAACACATCGTAGGTGGCCCTTGGGAAAATGGAAGAGTTGTATTGAGGGACTTGTTGCGTAGGTGGACTCTGTTTGTGTGGGTCGCCATCCATACATCAACACACCCTCGCTCTTGTTTAAAAATTCACAGGGATTCGATCCCAATCACTTTCGAACACGAATTGCGATGAGAGTGATCGAAACATCCTTGCTTCGTCCGTTTCTTGAATGATCGGGGCTTGAAAATGTGGTTGCCATCCACAATTGAGGCAGCGGATGATGATTTGGTTCAACGATTCACCGGCTTCAGTGCGAACATACCCGTGGCATTTTGGGCAGCATTGCGAGTCTTGGTAGCTTGTGAGTATTGGTCGGAGCGAATCTAATTGTACACGCGTATGTCGTCGGCGATTTTTTTTGAGATTTGGTTTAGGGTGCGCGATGGATGAATTCGTGTTGAGAGATGGTTTAATATTCATAACTGGGTCCCCCCTTTTGTCGGCCTCTTTCATCTATGCTCTTCATTTTCCAGCACTGATGAGGCCTACGTCGTTAAGATATTTTTCACTATGTGATGACATAGTGCGTGAATGTCTTGTTTGTGCTGCCTAAGTACTTAGCTCGAGCAAAACCAATGCCGTAGAGATTTTTGGCGAGAAAATGCTGAATAATGTTAAGAAAACGACAACTTTCCCGTAAATTTACTCATAACCACGTTGGGATCTGAGTGAGGAAAGAAGAAAACTGTTATCTAAACAGATACAACTTCGTATCTGTTTAGATACAAAATGAGGGCTAGATGATTGAATGCCTGCGTGATGCTGACGTGCGGCTAGTCCCAGGGAGGGTTTGAGTAGGTGAAAATCTCACCAAAAAATCAAAAATTGTGTTGGAAAACGTTTTTTACTGGTTCGGGCAGGGGACACGAAAAAGTTGTCGATCATCGAGCCGCATTGTGACCAATTCTCGGCCCCACACGCAGCCGCCATCCAATGCGACGATATGGTCTTCTTGGACAATGCCTAATGCTGACCAATGCCCGAAAATAATCGTGTCGTCTTGTGTGGCGCGATTGGGAATTTGAAACCACGGAAGATATCCAGACGGAGCCTCATTCGGGGGCCCTTTGAAAGAAAATTCTGGAACCCCTTCGACTGTGCACACGCGTAGGCGGGTGAGAACATTCGTTGTAAGACCCAGTCGTTCATTTGTGCTGGTATGAGCTGAAGACTTAGCCCCTTTTCGAAAATAGATGGCAGGCAACACTTCTTGGAAGTTGTCACTTTGCAACGCTTCCTCGACCTCATGGGCAAGGGCGGACGCCTCGGCAATCGACCAGGATGGCAGCATTCCAGCATGAATCATCACAAAGTCATGTTCGGCATGGAGTAGTGGGCGAAACCGTAGCCAATGGAGCAATTCGTCGGCATCAGGTGCGGACAAGATGGGTTGCAAGGTATCTTTTCGGCCGGGCTGGGTCACCTGACTCCACAGAGAGAGAAGATGGATATCGTGATTCCCGAGCACCGTGACGGCAGCTGTGCCAAGTTGCTTCACAAAGCGCAACACTTCCAGAGAGTTGGGGCCACGATTGACTAAATCTCCTGCAAACCAGAGACGGTCTTGAGTCTGATCAAATTTAACGTGATCCAGGAGTTGCTGCAATGCACCCATGCATCCTTGGATGTCGCCGATTGCGTAGGTTGCCATGGTGTTAGTGTCCTACTTATGCTGGTGATTGGTATAGAATGAGCCTGTTGAAAAAAGCCGCCAGCGGCGTTCTCGCCGTTTTGCCGTGCTCACGTACTGAGAGTACGATCCGCGCACCAAAAGGGCTGCGGCATTGTTGGACGGACTTTTTTGAACAGGCACAGAATAGGAAGATAAATTATACCTGAATGTGTCTATCGTACAAAATTTGTCGAACGAATGAACCAACCATTCTTAAGAAGCTACGCCCATGTTTGAAAGTACATTTGTGTTTCAACCGTCGCCTTGGGAGGATCGTCCTTGGGCGCAACTCAGTGGGTTGCCTTTGGAAGAGGTATGGCTTCCGGTAGATGACGAGGTGACGATCTTTGGGTGGTTTGTCGATGCAGGGCCAACCAAGCCTGTCTTGCTCTGGTGTCATGGCAATGCGGGCAACGTGAGCCATCGTTTAGAAAATATTCAGCTACTGTATCAACGTGGGATCTCTGTTTTTATCTTTGATTACCGCGGATATGGGCGAAGCACGGGTACACCAACCGAAGTGGGATTCTACCAGGATGCGCTCGTTTGTTATGACTATCTGATTCATGAGCGGTACCTCTCACCTGAGAGGCTGATCGCTTTTGGGCGCTCATTAGGCTCGGGCGTAGCCGGAGAAGTGGCGGTTCAGCGTTCTACAGCTGGGTTGATCGTGGAAGGGTCGTTCCCATCTATTCAGGCCATGTCGGACCATCATTATTTTGGTTTACCCGCTCGGTGGGTCATGGATGTCGAATTCAATCTGACGCAAAAGGTTCGAGCTTTGAAGGTTCCCTTATTAGTCATCCATGGCGAACGAGACTCGGTGGTCCCCATGTTTTTGGGGAAAGAGGTCTTTGATGTGGCGAGTGAGCCAAAATGGTGGCATGCCGTTTCAAATGCTGGACACAATGACGTGCCGTTTGTTGGTGGAGAATCATATTTCCGAGAGATCGACACGTTCCTTCAACGTGTGTTACCAACGGAAAAGTGAGCGCTTGAAGTTCTTGCGGCTGTTGAATCTTTCTCAAAGATCGTACGAAAATGCTGCAGGATATTGTGTTGGTCAGCAGCTGACGGGAATGGTCAAAAAAGTCCCTCGGAGACCGTGAGGAGTGAGGCGTAAGGAGAGAAGACAAAGAGAATGGGCAAGGATGCACTGACAGGCTGTTCTTCACTCTTGCTTCTCACTTTTTACTTCTCACCCCTTACTCATTCAGGGAGCGCCGCTGGCGGATTTTTTCAGCATTCCCTTCTTAGGTCGTGGCTTGACCCGCGATTCTAGGGCTGGCTACGATCCTGCCTCGACCTATTCACTCATTCGTCTCCATGGATTCTTTTCCCTATCTCTATCAAATCAATGCATCACGGGGTGGGGTTCCAAAACTACCAGTGCCTGAAGTGTGGGTCTCGAAGGGGGGACTCTGTGAAGATGGGCAGCGAAATAGAGTTATTCATGGTGGACCAGATCGAGCGATCTGTGTCTTTTCTTTCGAGCGAATACAAGCCTTACAACAAGAAGGACATGCCATACATCCTGGAGCCACAGGAGAGAACTTTACGCTATCAGGCTTAGATTGGGCACATATTCAGCCTGGGGATCACATGAAAATCGGAGAAGAAGTGCGGATTGAATTGACGAGCTTTTGTGAACCCTGTCGTCGTATCGCACAATGGTTTGATAAGAGAAAGTATGACCGTATTGATCAACAACAGCATCCAGGGTGGAGTCGGCTCTATGCCCGCGTGCTTGCTGAGGGGCAAGTGCGGCAAGGAGACCGTATCTGGGTAGAAAACTGTTTGAAGGAAACTTTGTCATGATGAAACGTGTGCGTGAACCAGAAATCATGGATGGGCCGGAACAAGTCTTGGCCTATGCTGAAGCGAACTTTGAGGAAGAAAATCAAGGGTTCGTCGATCACTTTTTTACCCTCTATCCTAACTTAGAGAATCCTCACATTGTGGATGTGGGCTGTGGTCCAGGCGATATTCCTATTCGAGTAGTCCGCCGAGATGCGACCTGCCGAGTGACGGGCATTGATGCCTCCCAACCAATGATTGCCTATGCCGAACAAGCCGTTCAGAAAGCCGGATTTCAAGATCGGGTTCAGTTGCTCTGCCAGCGCTTCCAAGACGTGACCTTGACGCCTCCAGCTGATGCGGCGATTTCCAAT
>JAJDBS010000238.1 GCA_029261235.1 Nitrospirales bacterium | reverse complement strand
CCGAGCGTTATAGACGCCGTCTTTTGCCAGGGTTTCCGAGGTTTCGCGGGTAAACGTCGCTGGGAAGGGAATCGTATCCGGAGCATCATGCTCCATACTGACTTTCATGCCAGCACCCTTGGCCTTCACCACAAATTGCTTTGCCACATACGCACGCGTGACTTGAATTTGTTTTTCAATGATCGAGGCTTGTGTGGCTAATACGTGATTCAGGTCAGATTTTAATTGTTGCCCGAGAAAATAAGATCCAGCCACCAAGAGGCCAGAAAAGACTACCATGGTACTCACCACGACTTTTGGCCCAATGCCTAATTCATTCCATTTCCCACTTTTACCTGCGCTCATAAATATTTCTCCTCCTAACAAGTGTGCTGCAACTTAACTAAGTCGCGCGAAAAATAAATGTCTCTCACGACAGTAGAAGGTTTGAACTACGCGTTTTAAGGCCTGGATCTTATCCAGTCGCAACCCGTCATCGTCATCCCGATTCTTTTAATACTCAAACCGTGAGGCGTAAGGCGACAAAGAATATTTCGCCTCACGCCTTACGTCCTTTTAGAACTCTTCAAAGAAGTCATCGTCTCCTTTTGAATCACCTTTCCCATTGCTACTCCCCACACCAACTGGTTGTGGGGCGGACTTCGCTGGGATACGCGCTGGGCTCGGTGACTTTGTCTGTGCGCTGGAAGAGATGAGCGAAGGCTTCGATGTTGCCCCTCGTGTCGAGCTGTTTGTCCCTCGACTCACTTGCCCTCCCCCTTGTTCTGAAATCTTAAAAAAGGCCACTTGTTCAATTAAGGATCCAGCCTGCTGCTTCATGGATTGTGAAGCCGACGTGGCCTCTTCCACCAATGCGGCATTTTGTTGCGTGCCCTGATCCATCTGCATCACCGCTTTGTTCACCTGATCAATGCCGCTCGCTTGTTCCTGGGAAGCCGCACTGATCTCTGCAATAATATCCGTCACTCGTTTGACCGAATTCACGATTTCTTCTAATGTTTGACCTGACTGATTCACCAAGTCACTGCCGTCGCCAACTTTTTGGACGGACTCATTGATCAACGTCTTGATTTCTTTTGCAGCAGTCGCGGACCGCTGTGCCAAGTTCCGCACCTCTGAAGCCACCACCGCAAAGCCACGGCCTTGTTCCCCGGCTCGAGCCGCTTCGACCGCCGCATTGAGGGCCAATAGATTTGTTTGGAAGGCAATCTCATCAATCACATTGATGATATCTGCAATCTTCTTACTGCTCTTGTTGATTTCATCCATCGCATTGACAGCTTTATCCGTGACCGCGCCACCCTTTTCGGCCACTTCCCGCGCCGTCACAGCCAACTGATTGGCTTGTTTGGCATTATCAGCATTTTGTTTGATGGTGGACGTCATCTCTTCCATCGAGGCACTGGTTTCTTCGAGAGCTCCGGCTTGGGCCGACGTGCGTTGAGACAAATCTTCATTGCCTTGCGTAATTTCCCCCGAGGCTGTGGAAACATGCTCAGCTGCTTGTCGCACTTCGCCCACCACATTCGAGATGTTATCCAACATACTGTTCATCGATTGCCCCAATTGCCCAATCTCGTCTTTGCTCGTGACCGGAACTCGCTGACTCAGATCCCCATCGGCTGCTGATTGCGCTACTGTGCTGATGGCCACCAAGCTGCCCGCACCTTTACGGCCAACCCACCAGCCTAGTGGGATAAGCAGGGTCAAACAAATCAAACCCGTCATCAGGACTTGGCTCTGCACCGCACTAGCGGCGACCACAGCTTCGATCTCGGGAACTCGTATGAGAACAGCCCAATTCATCCCGGGATAGCCTAAGGCTCCATCTAAATGGGCAAACCCACCAATTTGAGAAATCTTCTTCCGGGTATGCATCGCAGTGCTAAACCCCGCCCCCCCTTTGATGGCTTGTTGTGCTAACTCAACGCCTTTTTCCGCCAAGTTGAGTTTCATGAGCACATCAAAGTTGCGCACAACATCGAGTGTTCCATTTGTAGTCGGATCATAATCAATAAGAACTCGGCCCTTGGCATCTACGAGGGTTAACTCAGCACCTGGGAAGCCCAGTGATTTGAGTTTGGCATAGGTCTCTTGAAACATTTGCTCAATCACGGAAAAATTCGCACGATTCGACCAATACGCGACAACAGTGCCGTTTTCGTTATACACCGGAGACGAGAAGCCCAGCGTCAACCCGTCATTACCATAGGCCCGCTTGACATCCTCATCAACATGCACATATCCAATAAAGGTGCCAGATGAAATATCATTCCCGGGAGCCGTAAACGGCATTTTCGTTGTAAACTTGCCAGCTTTTAATGCCTGAAACCAGGCGGTGTCCTTGAAATTCTTTTTAAACATCCACTTCACGTCAATGGGTTCGCCTTGCGCATTTTGGAAGTTCACCGCGATGAGTGCGCCCTCTGTGTCAACCAACATAGACAAATCATAGATGCCATAGGCTTTAGCCATTTTATTCATGACTTGACTGATCACGTTATATTCGGAGTCGTCATACCATTGAGACGTCCGCGTCACGGCGTCATTAAACCCAAAGGCTTGCACGTCGCCATAGCGTTCGAACAAATTGCGATCGATGGTCTCAGCGAGAGTTTGCGCTTCACTCATATATCGTTCGCCAATCGTCTCTTTCATTTCATCGGCCGCCCCAAAGGCAATCAAACCGACAGCTGCCATGGGCACCGCTCCGAAAATGACAAAGAGGGTGACTAATTTGGCTGCAATACCCCAACTTAAAAATTTACTCGCGACATTGTTCATGACCTGTTCATCCTTGATTGAGAGTTTGTTGCACGCGTCTTGTGACCGGAATTAAGCCCGTCACCAATCCGCCTTCCGCACATCCTTACTTACATCTAATTTGACTTGTGTTTTCACTCATCACCATCGTATCTTCTTCACTTCAATTATGCAGAAGCTTCGACTGCTTCGGCATCAGCTGGTATTTCACCGACAGCTTTGACTTCATCGTCTGTTAACACGCGATCAATATCCAAAAGCGTCACTAAATGATCATTCGAATTACCGATTCCCGCGACAAAGGTGATGTCGACGGTATTGCCCATTTCTGGTGGCGGTTGAATATCTTTCGCATTCAAATCCAGCACATCCGACACGGCGTCGACTAAAAATCCCATGACCCGATTCCGCACATTGACGACCACGACAACAGTGAAGGACGTGGGTTCGGTCACGCCCATGCCAAACTTCATCCGCAGATCCACGATCGGGACAATGGTTCCTCGTAGATTCAATACGCCTTTAAGATAGTCCGGCGTATTCGGAATCTTAGTGACATTGGTATAGCCCTTAATTTCCTGGACCTTCAGAATATCCACGCCATAAAATTCTTCAGCTAAGTTAAAGGTCAGAAATTGTTGGTCATCGCTCGAAAAACTTGTCCGAATCTCTTGCTGCGCTTCCGGTTCAATCGTTGCCGTGGACATAATCAGACTCCTTGGTTGTGTACATCATCAATAGCATCGTTATCTTGTATGTTTACCTAGTAAGAAGTGAGAAGTAGAAAGCGAGAAGTAAGAAAAAGACCAACTCATTTCAGTCTTACTTCGCATTCTCTTTCTGCTTCTTCTTTTTCACATGTCGCTTTCTTCTTTTTACTTCTCACTTCTTATTATGCTGCAACCGTATGCTCGGCTCGAGCTAACTTCGCCAATCCTGGTACGTCCAGAATTAACGCCACCTGGCCATCACCCAATATGGTGGCCCCAGAGACGCCTTCGACCTTCCGGTAATTTTGTTCCAAGGTCTTAATCACCACCTGCTGTTGACCAGTCAATTCGTCCACCAAGACGGCCAGTCGACGATTTTCAACTTCGACAATAACCAATAAGGCTTGCATAGGATCTGTATATTCTGGTGTCACATTAAACACTTCGTAGAGACGAACCAGGGGGACCCATTCTCCTCGTAAATTCACCACTTCGCCTTTACCGACAATTCTCTGCAAATCACTGGATTTTGGCCGAATCGACTCGGTGACGGTAAGGAGTGGAATAATATAATTATCCTCTCCTACTCGAACGGTCATCCCATCAATGATCGCCAATGTCAGCGGCAATTTGAGTGTGAGTTTTGAGCCCTTGCCTGGAGTGCTCTGGACCGACACAGATCCCCCGAGCCCTTCAATATTTCGTTTCACAACATCCATCCCGACGCCGCGCCCCGACACATCCGTAATCGTTTCGGCTGTGGAGAAACCGGCTCGGAAAATTAATTGATAGATCTCGTCGTCACTCATCGTCTTACCATCGGCAATCAGTCCACGCTCAATCGCTTTCGCGAGAATCCTGTCACGATTCAATCCTCGACCATCATCTTCCACCGCAATGCAAATATTGCCACCATCATGGAATGCATGCAGACGCACGGTGCCTCGTTCTGGCTTACCAGCCGCCACGCGCTCTTCCGGGCCTTCTAAGCCATGATCTGCGGAATTACGAACTAAATGAGTCAGCGGATCGCCGATCGCTTCGATCAAGGTTTTATCCAGCTCCGTTTCTTCGCCAGACATGACCAACTGAATTTGTTTTCCACTCTTTCCGGATAAATCACGGACCAATCGAGGGAATCGATGAAAGGCTGACCCAATCGGCATCATTCGAATCGACATGACCCGTTCTTGTAGTTCACGGGTATTGCGTTCCAATTGCACGATTCGTTCTTGCAGAACCGGCAATTGATCAATCGTAAATTTTTCACCTAAATCGGTAAGCATGGATTGGGTAATGACCAACTCCCCGACCAAATTGATGAGCTTGTCAATCTTTTCGGTATCCACTCGAATTGAGGCCACTTCCCCTTTTTTCTGTTGCTTTTGTTTTTGAAGGGCTTTATCAACTTGCTCTGGTGTCGCTTTTTTCTCTTCGACCAAGATTTCTCCCAATGGCTTTTGCTTCGCGAGACCATCCGAGATTTCTCCTGGGGTGACGACACCTTCTTCGACAAGAATATCTCCCACACGTTTATAGGGCTCCGCCTGTTTCGGCGCACAATCGGTAATGGTCAATTCACTCCCGTCTCGCACAAAATCGAAGACCGCTTCCACCTTGTCAACTGAGACATCCGTTTCCAGTTCGAGCTTCCAACTCAAATAACACACCTCAGGGTCCATCGCCTCGAGGGAAGGAATCTTGTCGACTTGTACCTGCAAGTCTTTGATCATGCCCAATTCATGAAGCTCTTTAAATAGTTGCGCTGGATCCAAACCACGCTGAAACAGTTCTGGCAACGGAATCCAATCAATTTTGATGAGACGCCATATCGCGGTCTGTGGAGCCACCGTCTCCTCAGCTGAGGATGGTGCTGCACTGACCTCACTCCCTCTCTCGCCGTCTTGACAGGCCTGTAGCTCCTTTTCAAGACCTTGAATAATCTCTTGATCAGCCTCACCTGCACCTTGGGCCGCATCGAGTAAACTCTTGAGGCCATCCAGAGAGCGCAACAGGACATCCACCGAATGCGGCGTCACTGGTATCTCTTCATTCCGCATCAAATCCAGCACGTTTTCCATTTTATGGGTAAGACCGGCAATCTCCGCAAAATTGAACATTCCCGCATTACCTTTAATGGAATGAGCCGCTCGAAAGATACGATTTAGGAGATCGAGATCTTCTGGACGCTCTTCTAATTCCAAAAACCCTGTCTCCATGGTTTCGACATGCTCGGCAGATTCCGTAAAAAATGATTCTTGAAATTGCGAAAGATCAACAGCCATGCTTTGCCTCGTGAGAAGTGAGAAGTGAGAAGTAAGAAGTTAATTGCAAGAATTCTTGAGAATTAGTTGACACTGCTATTGCACCTTTCTTTGGTGTCGAATAAGCCCACTGAGCATCTTGTCAATTTCCACCATATTTTCATCAATGGCTTCCCATTGCATGAGAGGGAAATAGTTCAGCCGTTTAGCTAATTCCAGTTGTGTGTCCAATTCATTTAATGAGCCTTTGGCTACATACAGAAATTGACTAAATTCCTTTTTACTCCGACGACTGGCTCCTTCTGCTATGTTACTGGGAATACTCACTGCTGCCCTTCGCATCTGGCCCGTCAATCCATACTTTTCAGAAGCCGGGAAATTTTTTTTGATTTCATACACGATCAACACCAAATCCATCGCCTTTTGCCACACGTTTAATTTCTTATGAAGTTTATCCACGGGAACAGTGAGAAGTTAGATGTAGAAAGTAAAAAGCAATAAGAGATGATACTTGGACTCTTGATCATTGCTCTTTTCACTTCTCCCTTCTTACTTCTCCCTTCTCCCTTCTTCAGCCCGGCATGACTTTTTTGATAGTGGCGAGCATTTGTTCGGGATTGAAGGGTTTCACCACCCAGCCTGTGGCTCCTGCTCCTTGCCCTTCTTTCTTTTTGGCATCCGATGATTCTGTGGTCAGCATGAGAATTGGCGTAAATTTATGTGGGGCCATTCCCCGGATGGCTTTGATCAACGAAATACCATCCATATTCGGCATGTTTAGATCAGTAATCACTAAATTGGGTTTGGCTCCACCGTTTAACTTATCGACGGCTTCTTTCCCATCGCCAGCTTCCACCACTTCATACCCTGCCCCTGTGAGTGTAAAACTCACCATTTGCCGCATGGAAACGGAATCATCCACCACTAATACGGTCTTACCCATAATCTTCCCTCTCTGTTGTCGGTT
The DNA here is from genome assembly GCA_029261235.1 of Nitrospirales bacterium. GTDB lineage: Bacteria > Nitrospirota > Nitrospiria > Nitrospirales > UBA8639 > Nitrospira_E. The sequence continues at coordinate 44,394 of JAJDBS010000238.1, read as the reverse complement.
TGGCTGTATGTTGCGTCACTCGTTTCATCTTGATTCATTCAGAAATATTTTCGTGTAAGGCGTGTTTTCGCTTCTCTTACTCTTTGCGTCAATTTACCTATTTCTTCTGACGTCCCCCTCGCGTCTTTTTCGATTCACGTCCTTTATCGCCACACGGTTTCAGAATAAGGTGACGGTATCTTCTTCAGCGTCTCCACCAGTTCCAACCAGGACCGCTGCTTCTCCAGACTGCGCGGCCTCAATTGTGAGCCGTTCAGATTCCATACTCGAACCATGCTTGAGTCCACGAAGTTCTTCGATGATTGCTGGCATGGTGTCCGTTCCACTTGAACCGTCTGCCACAGCTTGCAAAGGGCCATGAATGCTCTCAAGCGGTTGATACACATGCTCTAGTTTCTGGCGCGTAATGTCTTGGAATTGCATGGACATCACAATTTGTCCAATATCCTGGCCAAGTCCCTTGGCGCGGCCAGAATTTTGCCCCACGCTTTCTTTCAACGCGGAATTCTTTGAGACCATGACTTCCGTCATGGCCATGATCTTCTGTTGTGCGCTTAATGTCGACGTTAGATCTAACGAAGCTAAAACTTCTAGTTCTGACATGGCAGATTCCGTTGTCCCTTTTACCTCTGTCGCTAAGGCACGAATTTGCTCGGCAGCTTGGCCTGATCGATTCGCCAGTTTGGTAACCTCATCGGCAACCACCGCAAATCCTCGACCATGTTCGCCAGCCCGAGCGGCCTCAATCGCCGCATTCAACGCTAACAATCGCGTTTGATCCGCAATGAATTCGACTTCTTCCACCACTTCAGAAATTCGAGACGTGGTATCTAAGGCCTGTTCCATGACGTTCACCGTCGATACGGTGACGGTTGACGTTTGTGTGACTTGGTCGACAAACATTTGCATGGTGTCTTTCGTGTTATTCAGAATGGCTTCAACACTCATCCCATCATCCCCATCACTTTCACCCATGCTGAGAATTGTTTCTGTTTCAAATGCTGATTCTCGAGCTTGTTGCGAAATTTTTTGAAACCGCTGAATCAAACCAGCCGACGCTGTTTCTGTTTCTTGAATTACCGCCTTTAATTGGCCAACATAGACAGGCAGCATCGGGGCAAGGCACCCACAAAATTCTTTCCAATTCTGTTGGGCATTGGCCAGTGTCTCATTGGCTTCACGAATTTTCTGCTCAAGATCACCAATGCGAGATTGCCCTGTTCGCCCGCCCAGGACATAGCCGACACCACCTCCAACAAGCAGCAGTGCTCCCCAGATCATCCAATCAATCACCACATGTCACCTCTCATCATTATTTCTTATCGCACTACAATAAACGTGATCCAATTTCTCTATGAGACGCACTGCTCATTTGAAAGAAACTGTGAAAACCCTATTTGTTCAAAACGATCTCGGATTTGAGCTGAATAGCCTCTTAAGGTCAGTCGGCCAGAACGAGTGGCAGCCACAATGAGCTGGACGCATGAGGAATCCATTCGATCGATTTCCGATAAATCTAGTTCCAATGGGCCCTCTTGCTTATAAAGAGCATTCAGATCTTCATGAAACTGACCAGCTTCAAAGATCGTCAAATCTCCGATGGGTTTTAAGGTTGCATCTGTCGCAACTGCGCTTCCGTCTTGCTCTGGTTCGTTTTTCATTTTTCCCCTTGGTTTTTTCTTTGGATTCGTACTTTTCATCCTAAAAATGACTCCGTGCTAAACTTAATCGTGAAGCCCTATCTATTTACCTTAATGCCATCAATAATTGGCTCAATCAATCTAGGCTCAAGAACCTTTCGGAATCTTCAGGACGGGACTTTAGAATGTAAAAAAAACTTTCTACAAAAACTCAAGATCTTCCTCTGAGGACGATGACTCATCTTCTTAGCCTCTAACTGGACCCCTCATACATCGCCAAACCTCAATATGAATTGTTGAATGTTTCCCGAAAATAACCCGTACAAACTCCCAACACGTCTTGGCATCAGTTGCTGACGGAGTGGTCAAAAAATTTATTCAGCAAGGCTGCAGTTATTTGGATGCGCGGAGCGTACTTCCAGTACGTGAGGACGGCCAAATGGCTACCTGCCTGTGCGAAGCCGCTCCGACGTTGGAAGGGAACGCAGCCGAAGGCATTGGTCAACATTTCTAATCGTCTAATTGCTTCTTCGCGATCTATCTGGCAGATCAGCTCAAACCATGTTCACTGTGAGTGATGAACACCAATCTCAGATGAGTAAGGCGTCAATCTGAGACTGAATCTTTGATTTGGTCTCTAGGATGCCAGCCATAGCGTCCGGAGGGATTTGGAGTGCAGTCGTTACAGGCAGAACTCGTAACATGTCATCAGATATCGCAACAGAATCTAAATGGTACGTCGCCATATGTCTAGCAAGACAGGTGAGCGCCGCCCCTTTCGATGGATCTGTTGCTAAGTGATAGGAATAATGCTGATGCAGGTTGATGGCTTCTTTTACTGGAGCCGGAAAATTCCACTGATCAGCCATTTGCCGACCCACTTCAATATATGATTGCTCTATGAGCGTGAGCATCATTGACCATGAAATCGGTGAAGACTCACACGGCAAACTTTGATTGACCGTATGCACCACAAAGAGCTTCCCGAGGCTATGTAACAACCCACAGAGAAATGCCGTGTCTGAATTCCTCTTAATTACGCCAGCCAGAGCCTTCGCGTAGAGGGCTGTTGCAATGGCATGTGCCCATATTTCACGGACTTCTCTCTCATACCCACGATCATGAAAAGCGCCACTTTGCATGGCTAACGCCAGTGCAATCCCTGCGATGGAGTTTAACCCAAGCCTGGCAATAGCCTGTGGTAAGGACGTTATTTCCTTTCGAGTTCCATATGCCGCAGAATTACTCACTTTAAAGATTTTTGCCGTAAGAATAGGATCGCCTTCAATCAACGCTGTTAAGTCACTTGCATGGGCCTCGGGGTCATTTGTCAGTTCCAGGACGCGACGAGCAACTTCAGAAAGAGGCGGGAAGTCCAAATTCTTCTCTTCCAATTTTTCTAAAATTGGGAGTAGCCGCTCCTGCATCTTCACCGACTCAAAGACCAAAGGAGGTTTCAGGGGAGCATGAACAAGAGGGGCGACTGGCAAATGAGAAAGGACCACTGTCTTATGGGCCTTTTTAGGTTTGATGACCGTGATTGGAATTTTTTGATCAAGGTGCGTTAAAGTCAACACATCCCTGACATACCCATCAGTCACCTGCAGGGAAAGAGCAATGTTGGCCTCTCCCAACGTGTTCCGTGCTAACATGAGCAAGCCCAAGCCTGCACTATCAATGAAGGGAACATCAGACAAGTTGAGATAAATTTGCTGAGGCGTAGAGCCTTTTGCGTCTGCTATCGCCTGATGAAAAGAATGTCGAGCATGAAAGTCCATCCGACCAGTCAAGGTCAACACCAATTTCCCCGCAGACACCTGCTTCGTAATATTCATTCAACATCATTCCTATGCGGCTATAAGTTTTTGACGAATCCACGGAGCATCTCGTTCCTGCACGTCAGACCTTCTGAGATGAAATGTCGATGGGGATGAAACTCGGGAGAAGGAATGTCCTGTCCTGAAATGTGACCACTCACTTGTGCCATAACCAGTATGCCGTAAGCGTTTACTGTTCTTTCCCTACCAATTCCTGACACGTATGCTGTTGAAGAGGTCGCGGATCTTTAAGATAGACGAGACAGCACACTTGATTGCCATTTCCCTGATATTCCAGGTGATCAAAGCTCAAGGCTTTGGCCATCGCAATGCCTCGTCCATGGCTTTCAAGCAGTCGTGACGCTTTGATTTCCTCAAAGTCACTCCAATCAAACCCCTGGCCTTGATCGGTCACGATCAACTGGATTTTTTCAGGATCGCGCTCAAAGGTAATTTCGACAAATTTATGCTCATATTCGGGCAATAATTGCCGACGAGCTATTTCAGCTTCCCATTGATCAGTCGCTTGAAGGATGGTTTTTTCCTCGTACCCAATATGCAAATTGCCATGCTCAACCCCATTCACAATCAATTCATTGAGGCCAAAGGCTATTTTCTCTGAATTCGGACAGGCTTGAGCGATTAAGAGAGCGAGATCAAAGGCCTCGTCTATCGTGCGCACGCGAAATCGCCCTTGTTGCAGACATCCTATCGTGTTGACCTGGACGTGCAAGCTGCGCGCGAAGCTCTTCCATTTCAGCCCTTCCTGTACCGCTGCATGGACCATGCGAATGAGGACCTGTTGGTCATACGGCTTGGTCAGGTAGAAAAAAACTCCTGCTTCCATGCCTTCGCAGATTTCACTCGGCGAAGCTGCTGACGTCTGCATCACCACCGGTATCCATTTAAACTCTTCATCAGCCTTCAACGTGGCCATCACCTCGAGGCCAGTCATTCCGGGCATCATACGATCCAGAATCATGGCGCTAAATCCATGCCGATCTTGGCGTAAAAGCTCTAACGCTTGAGCGCCATCGTGAGCCTGCACCAGTTCATAAGGCTCATCCTTCAGACATTCAATCAGGACGTCCAAGTTCAGATCATCATCATCAACAATCAGGATACGAGGGTATTCGTTACTCATCAGTCGTTCATTCAATCTTCTAAAGTGAAACGTGAGAAGTAAGGAGCGAGAATAGAAAAGATTTCAACTCTTGTCTTGCCCTCTTCCTCTTGATTTCCTCACTCAGTTCTACCTTCATCCTTCTCGCTTTTCACTATTTTCTCTGTTGTATTCTAGCCCAATCAAGGCCACGTCATCTCCAAATATGCCATCAGCCTGCCAGGCGCGGCTCAAATGAATCAGGCTTTTGAGGCCCAATTTCATTGAACGTGTGTAGACCTGTTCTAGGGCGGCCTGTAACCGCTCTTTTCCCCAAATTTCGTCTTCGGCGTTCACGACTTCGTAGATCCCATCACTATATAAATAGAGCCGATCCTTGTTCATCAAAGTAATGGAGTCCGTATGATAGATTTCATCAGGTGAAAATCCTGTTGGCCAGGATTTCGTTCCTAGCACCTCGGAGGGAGCATTATTCCTCACTAAAATTGAGCCAGGATGCCCTGCACTGGCATAACGAAGAATACCCGTTGAATGCTGAAGCACCCCCACCCAGATGGTGAAATAGTCGCCTTGATCCGTCATCGGATTCTCAGCATTGAGCTGTGTCACAATCTGGCCAGGATCAAAATCTGGGAACAATTGCGCGATGTTTGCGCCTTTAAACCACATGGCCAGGGAGACCGCGCGTAACGCTGGTCCCGTCCCATGTCCTGACATATCTAACACCATGATCCCCAGATGATCATCGCCCCATTCCGCCACTTGGAATAAATCTCCGCCCAATTGTGAAGACGGGAGAAATTCCCATGATAACCGTATCCCTGACGCCACTTCTCCTGGCTGAGGTAACAAGGACCGCACAAATTCTGAAGCCGAATTGAGTTCATTATCGAGTTGTGTCTGTTTTTCTGTGATGACGTGATACGATTCTTCAAGATCCAAAAACAATTGCCGTGCGCGAAGACCTGCGCACACTCGGGCAAGGATTTCTTGATCGGACGCCGACTTTGGCAAAAAATCATCGGCCCCTCGAGTCAGCCCTTCGGCTATTTGCGAGGGTTGATCTAATGCGGTCATGAGAATGAAATGGATCGACTTAAATCGGTCATCCTGTTTCATGGCCTCACACAAACCAGGACCATCCAGTTCAGGCATCATCCAATCGGACAGGACTAAATCCACCTTTTCATGTTCCAGAATAGCCAGAGCCTCTTTACCATTCTCTGCCTCAAGCATGCGATGATTCAGTTTATTGAGACGTCGTTTGGCCACCATTCGTACGAGCTTTTCATCATCAACAAGCAATATCGTATAGGGACTGCCCTTTTGAGCAGATTGATCAGGCACTATTTCAATTGGATTGTTTGTTTCTATCACATTCATCGCAGGACCATTTGTTAACAGAAGACGACTCTAATTTTTTTCGGTGTATTCACACGAAAACTCAAGCAGCGGAACAAAAAAGGTTCGACATGAGGCGGAAGCAGTACGAAGTAAAGAGTAAGGCGTTAGGAGCAAAGCAATCGTTATGAGGACGTTGTTATCTGTTGCGTATATCTTACTTTTCACTCCTTAAGCCTTGTGCCTCACGTTCATCTAGAAATTCTTGAATGAAGCAAGGCCTTCAGCTTGATCATAGATTGGGCATGCAGTTGACAAATACGAGATTCCGTCACGTGAAGAATCACTCCGATTTCTTTCATCGTCAATTCCTCAAAATAATACAGCGTCAGCACGAGTCGTTGACGTTCAGGCAAACGCTCAATCGCTTCGACTAGCGCGCGGCGCGCATCCTCCGAAACTAATGATTCCAGTGGATTGGGCTGATCACGGTCGGCTAGCGCATCTAAGATCGGATGCGAGTCTTCATCGTTACTCCCTAAGTCATCCAAGCTCAAGACCACCGCCCCTTTTGCTTGCAGCAGCGTTTCATCAACTTCTTTTGTTTCCATGCCTAGCGCTTCAGCTAGTTCCGCCTCTGTTGGTGGGCGCCCTTTTCTTTTGGTCCATTCGTTGGCGGCATGATTAATTTTCCCGATCCGCTCTCGCAGTGATCGAGGCACCCAATCCATCGCTCGAATTTCATCAAGCATTGCACCACGAATACGAAATTCCGCGTATGTACGAAATTTAATTTCTCGCGATGGATCAAACTTGGTCAAGGCATCCAATAAACCCACCATACCAGCACTCATCAGATCTTCAACGTTCAGTCCACTTGACACTCGCATCGCCAAACGCATGGCCATGTATTTGATCACTGACAAAAACTCTTTGATCAAATCTTCGCGTTCTTGATTATTCAGCAAGAGTTTTGTTGGGAGTTCAGTCTTGAGTTGTTCAGGAATAGTCTTCAGTTGTTCAGGATCGATTGTCACAGCGCCACGTTTCATTCGTTATCCTTCCGTCACAGTTCGAGTCGCGGTTAAGGCCGAAGGTCCAAATAATTGAAACCCTCCTTGCCAGGAGTGGTCTGCTTTCCAATCCTGTACCGTGGAAACCAGCGAAGTGAACGCTCGGCTCGCTGGTGCACGTGGATAGAGATCGCACACGGCGCGTTGTTGAACCACGGCCATCGTCACGTAATCATCCGATGGAATGCAGCCCATATAATCCAGCGTGACGGACAAAAATCGATCCGTCACTAAGCTGAATTTTCGAAAAACCTCTTTGCCTTCTTGTGTATGCTTGACTTTGTTCACCAACAACCGAAATATTCGCAAGTGATAGCGGGTCGAGAGAATCTTAATGAGCGCATACGCATCGGTCAGCGATGTCGGATCTGGCGAAACCAAGACCACCGTTTCATGTGCCACCAAACTAAAATACAGGACATTCGGGGAAATGCCGGCCGCACAATCAATCAGCAGAAGATCAGGTACTTGCGGTAATTCCAGAAAGGCTGTTTGCAGCTTCAACTGTTGTTCATGTGTGAGTTGCGTAAAGGCTTCACCACCAGAAGTGGCGGGAAGGAGTTGAATCCCTTCTGGCCCGCTCACCAACACCTCCTCCAGTCGACGTTGGCCTGAGAGGACGTCTTCAATCGTATATTGCGGCGTCAAACCTAAGAGAATATCCACATTCCCCAACGCCAAATCTGCATCCATGACCATGACTTTCCGGCCCTGTCGCGCGGATGCGACTGCCACATTGGTCACAACATTAGTTTTCCCTACACCACCTTTGCCTGAACTCACAGCAATGACTTGCACCTGAGATCGAGCCGCCTGGGGAGGATTCATCGCTGCTCGTAATCCACTGGCTTGATCCAAGCGTCGGGGCCTTGCCGCGCCCGTTTTCATCATTTTTGACGTTGTCGATACAGCCATTAGGGAGCCACCTCCAGTAATACTGGTGCCTCATTGCCCACCACCGTCGCTGACTCTCCCAACACCAGATCCACAAGTCGTTCACGTGTCGCGACTTCTAAATCTTCTGGGACACGTTGCCCCGCCGACAAATATGACACGGCCAATCCCGACTCGGACAAGACGTTGTAGAGACTCCCAGATCTCACCGATTCATCGAGTTTGGTCATGATCACGTTGTGTATCGGCATCGTTTGATAACGCCGAATAGTGTCCATCTGCACTGCTTCAGCCATCGGTGCAGCCAAAACCAGGTGCGTTTCAATTTTGAACGAACCACGTGTCATAGCGATGAGTTCCTCATGTCCCGCACGATCTTTTGGACTTCGGCCTGCTGTATCGATGAGAATCAAATCAGCCTCCTGATGACGTCCCATACATTCCAAAAAATCTTGTGATGAGACAGCCACTTCTAACGGAATTTTCAGAATTTTGGCGAACACGCGAAGTTGCTCCACGGCAGCCACACGATAGGTATCTAACGTAATCAGGACGGTTTTCTGATGTGCATCCCGTTGAGCCGCCAGGCCGGCGAGTTTCGCAATCGTTGTCGTTTTTCCTACCCCTGTTGGCCCCACCAACATGATAATTTTCTGTCCATACTGTCGAGAAACCGAGGGATTGGACACCGCAAGGCCCTCCTCGAGACGTTCCCGCAGGAGGCCCTTGATGGCGTCACGGTTGCCAAGGCCTGCCGTTCCTAATGTCTCAACGACCGATCGCAACACCTTGTGCGCGACTTGCGGATCAATACCTTGGGCGACGAGCGCGTGATAGTCTTCCAGTAAGTCGCCAGGTAAGCCTTCAATGCGTTTATCCATCTGACTTCCCAGGACTTGGCCAACCACGATGCGCAACCCTTCTAACTCCTGTCTCAAGGGGTCGAGCGCTTGCTCAGGATCTTTCTGCGTTTCACGTAATCGCTGTATTTCTTCTTTCATCTCATACAACTGTTGCGTGACAGGATCTAACACAGTCGCCACCTGTAACTGTTCAGAAAATGTGGCTGGCTTCTTAGCCATGGGGCGTTCCACCTCAGGTCGCGTTGCAGGCAATTGTTTACTGATCAACGCTTGCAATGATCGCTCCAAGGTCACCGCTGGCTTCATCTCTTCGGCTTCTGCTGGTCGATCAACCGCTGCCGTGACTTCAATCACTGATTGGCTCAAGAGACCGAACAATCCTCCAGATTTTTGTATCCGGCGAGATGACACAATCACCGCCTCCGGCCCCAGCTCAGCTTTTATTGCTTGGAGGGCTTCTTGTAATGAAAGAGCTTCAAACCGTTTCAACTTCATGTGGTAACCTCACAACTTCAATGGCTTGAATTTTAGTTTTAGGATCCAATTCATTTGGTGATAACACCGCCAGTGCATGAACCCCTGGCGAAACTAAACGATAAAGTTGGGACCTGATTGATTGAGAACAGAGCACGATTGGTTGATACCCTTGACCAACAACTCGCTCAATTGCTTGTCGTACAGACACAATCACTTGGTTAAACAGCCCAGGAGACAGTCCTTCTTGATTGCCCCCACTCGGCTTCATGACTTCCGTCAACCGTCGATCAAGCACAGGATCTAAACTCACGACATGGACGAACCCTTCTGCATTGGCATATTGCGTGGAAATGGTTCTGGACAGATTTTGCCGGGCATATTCCGTCAGGGTGTCAGGATCCTTACTCACAGTGGTGTAATCGGCCACAGTCTCCAGAATGGTCCGTAAATCCCGAATGGACACTCGTTCACGTAGAAGATTACGTAAGATTCTCACCACGACTCCTAGAGATAATTGGGTGGGAATGAGCTCATCCACCACCTTCGGGTACGTCTTAGCAAGGTTATCCAGCAAATTCTGGGCCTCTTGACGACCCAGCAATTCATGCCCATTGGTTTTGATCAGTTCCGTTAAGTGTGTCGCGATAATGGCCGGGCCATCCACGACCGTATAGCCTTCCATTTGGGCACGTTCTTTCTCCGTTGAGGCAATCCAGACCGCTGGCAATCCAAAACAGGGATCCTGCCCAGGCTTTCCCTCTAACCCTTTCTTCGCGTTCCCTGGATTGATCGCTAACAAATGTCGCGGCAGGAGTTCACCCTTTGCAACCGAAATGCCTTTGAGCAAAATACTATATTCATGCGGCTTGAGCTGGAGGTTATCTCGAATATGAACCGAGGGCACGACGAATCCCATATCTAGAGCCGCCTGTTTCCGAATGGCCCGAATACGTTCTAAGAGCTCTCCGCCTTGGGCTTGATCCACAAATGGCACCAAACCATAGCCAACATGCAATTCCAAGAGATCAGGCGGTGCGACCGTATCAAGTGATTCTGTTGCTGCCGCCTCGGCTGTTCCTTCCTTCCCCCCACCGGTGCTTTGAGGTTGAGCTGCCGCAACTGCCGCTTCCTGCTTCTGTTGAAACAACACATAGGCCAATCCGGCCGTCATCGCCCCAAGGATTAAGAAAGCTGCATGGGGCAAACCCGGCAAGAGTCCTAAGAAAATCAACATGCTAGCGACAGCTGCCACCAATTGAGGGTTAAAGAAAATTTGATCGGTTAAATCCCGTCCTAAGCTCGTCTCTGTCGACACTCGTGTAATAATGATACCGGCCGCCGTCGACATGATCAGTGCAGGAATTTGTGCGATGATGGAATCGCCTACCGTTAACAATGTGAACCGTTTGGCGGCTTCGACGAAGTCCATCCCATGATCTAAGACCCCAATGCTCAGGCCGCCTATGATGTTGATAAAGATGATGAGTAAGGCGGCAACCGCATCCCCACGGACAAACTTACTGGCACCATCCATGGAGCCATAGAAATCGGCTTCTTGCGATATCATTTCCCGTTTTTTTCTTGCCTCAACTTCGTCTATGATGCCTGCATTCAGATCTGCATCAATACTCATCTGCCGTCCTGGCATCGCATCCAATGTGAATCGAGCAGCGACTTCGGCGATACGAGTGGCACCCTTGGTAATCACCACAAAGTTAATAATGACGAGAATAGAAAACACGACTATGCCAACAGCAAAATTACCGCCGACGACAAATTCGCCAAAGACACGAATCACTTCCCCAGCCGCCGCAGGCCCTTCAGCTCCATGCAAGAGAATGGCTCGCGTGGACGCAATATTTAACGCCAAACGGAACAAGGTCGTGAGCAAGACCACTGAGGGAAAGACGGAAAATTCAGCTGGCCTTCCCGCATTCATCGTGACCAGTAAAATCAACATGGCCAAGGTGATGCTAAAGGATAAAAAGAGATCCAGCATAAAGGGCGGCAGCGGCAGCAACATGAGCAAGAGCATGCCAACCACGCCCACCGGCAGTAAAACATCGCCATAATGACTCGGTGTCAGAGCACTCTTCAATTGTTCACTATCAAATGCCATCTGGTTTCCTAGCTAGCGATGGATATCGCAAATGTGGTCAATGTATTTCCCAATTCTTCTCATCATCCCCGTAAGGCGTCAGGCGTAAAGCGTGAGGCGAAATATCGTCTTCCCTGGAAATCCCTCGTCTTTTTCTTTACGCCTGATGTCTTCCTCCCTCACGCCTTACGCTTGACGCCTTGCTTCTTTTACCCCGCTTGATCTTGAGGGTGTCGTAAGCGATAGACATACGCCAAGAGTTCTGCTGCCGCTTGATACAGGGCCGTCGGAATTTCCTGGCCAACTTTCGTGGCTTTGAATAAGCCACGGGCCAGGCTTCGATTTTCTAAAATTGGCACACTCGCCTGACGCGCAATTTGTTTGATTTTTTCAGCCATAAACCCGGCGCCTTTCGCGACCACCACCGGCGCATCCATATTCTCCGTGTCATAACGAAGGGCCACAGCCAAATGTGTCGGGTTCGTAATAATGACATCGGCTTTTGCCACGGCCTGCAACATCCGTTGCCGTGCTCGTTCTCGTTGTAAACTTTGTCGACGAGATCGAATTTGAGGATCTCCTTCCGCAGCCTTTGATTCATCTTTGACTTCCTGTTTCGTCATTTTCAAATCTTCGTTATGTTGCCATCGTTGATAGACAAAATCGGCAATCGCCAAAATTAGCAAGACGCCACCGACAGACCAGACGATGTCTTGCACGAGATCCCAGGCCACGCCAACCGACGCCACAAGATTCTTAATGGGCAGTTGTACAAGATGAGGCATACTTGCGGATAACACGCCATAGAGTATTCCCCCCACCATGGCGAGCTTGGCGAGAGATTTGATAAGTTCGATGATCCCTTTCCATGAAAATATGCGTTTGATCCCATTCATGGGATTTATTTTCGAGGGCTTGGGTTGCAAACCATCCTCCACCCATAGGGGTCCTGTTTGCATCAAGAGAGCAGCCAAGGCTAATAGCGCGACGATCAGACCAAACGGAATGAGCGGGACAAACGCCTGATTGAGCACATTAAACAGCAAGACGTGCATCGTGGAGGGATTAAGCTGCAGCGTTCCTGCCTGTTCGAACCAATGTCGATAGTGCCCTGAGAATTCTCGAAGCATCTGCGGTGCCCATATTGTGATGGCTCCCACGCCACCTAACAACACAAAGAGCGGTGCTAATTCTCTCGTGAGAGGGACTTGGCCTTTGTTACGTGCATCCGCTAATTTTTTCCCAGTCGGTTCTTCGGATTTTTCTCCGCCGTCTTTATTTTCAGCCATGCCCTAATTCCTGTAAGAGTTCCCACAGAATGGCTTCCATCTCCAAGACCGACTGCTGAAACACCAAGGCAATGAACGGCAAGCCCAACCCCAACACGATAAGTCCAACAGAAATCGTGATAGGAAAACTGGCCAGCAAAATATTCATCTGAGGAGCAAGCCGCCCGAGTATGCCCATTGTGATATGCACAAGAAATGTGGCAGCCATCACCGGAAACGCCAATCTCAATCCAATGTCATACGTCCGTTGAATCAGTCCTGTGACATCGGGAAGAAGCGGTGCACTCAGGTGTGCGCCGAATGGAGGAATCACCTGAAAACTACTACCCAGAGCCAAGAGCAGCAGAAGGTGTCCGTCTATCTGAAAATATAGCAGCGTGGCCAGAACAGACATCAATTGTCCAAACACCGGTGTTTGCACTTGAGAGATCGGATCGATCGCATTGGCCATCGCAAACCCCACTTGAAATCCCAGCACATCTCCAGCCAATTCCACGGATGCCATGATTAATCGCATGGCAAAACCAAGCACAAGTCCAACCAGTATTTCGGCACCTAAGGCCATCACCAAATGAACGGGCTCTAACCAATTGGGCGGCAGAGTGAATGTCACTACGGGAGTCAGCACCACTGATATGGCTGCGGCCAAACCAATTTTGATGCTCTTGGGAACCGTGCGGCCTCCCAGTAGAGGCAAGGCCGCCATAATGACCGCAGTGCGCACGAGTACCACAATAAATTGCCAAACCTGTTCCATGGCCATATCCCATTGCAGCACCGGTTACATCATTTCCTTAGAGAAAAAAGGGTAAGAAGTGAAGCGTAAGGAGTCAGGGGCAGGAGATCTAAAAAACAATGTAGGAAGCTGGTCTTAACACTTTTCACTTTTCACCCCTTACGACTTCCTGTTCTCACTGCCTCATTTCAGGAATTTGTCCCCAGACACCGGTCATAAATCCGATCATAATTTGTAACATCCATGGAAACATGAAAAGCAGCACGATGAACATCGTGATTATTTTTGGCAAAAACGTCAGTGTCATTTCATTGATTGACGTCATCGCTTGAAACGCACTCACCATCAAACCCACAACCAAGCTCAATCCCAACATTGGGCCGGCCACGAGTAAAATTGTTTTAATCGCTTCCTGGCCGATCGCCATTACACCTTCTGGAGTCATGATTTTCGTCCTCGAAAATATTTGGAAGTAAGGAGTGAGTCGTAAGGAATCAGGAGAGAAAGATTGTTGGATTCTGCTCCCTACCCCTTACTCTTTACTCCTTACTGTTGTTGATTACTGAAAACTGTTCATGAGTGAACCCACGATCAAAAACCATCCATCAGCAAGAACGAACAAGATAAGCTTAAACGGCAACGAAATCATGATTGGAGGTAACATCATCATCCCCATCGACATCAACGTGCTCGCCACGATCATATCGATCACAAGAAACGGAATATAGATTAAAAACCCAATTTGAAAGGCCGTTCGCAATTCACTCGTGATAAACGCCGGCACTAAGACATGAATAGGAATATCCTTCGACGTCTGAGGATCGGGGATTTTTCCCATCGTCATAAACATGCCCAAGTCTTTTTCCCTGACATGTTTCAGCATAAACTCTCGAATCGGTTGAATCGCTCGTTCCATGGCCACTTCTTGTGTCACCTGATTTTCAAGGAAAGGATTTAACGCCTCTGTGCGTACTTGCTCCCACACCGGCATCATGATGAATAACGTCAAAAATAACGCCAAGCCGATCATGACTTGATTGGGAGGCGCATGAAGGGTCCCCAAGGCTTGTCGCAACAGTCCAAGAACAATCACCACACGAGTAAACGATGTGACTAACATGAGGAGAGCTGGCGCCAACGTAAGGACCGTCAGCATAAAAAGAATGCGCAGACCAAATGTCCAGGGTTCTGTTGCATCGAGCCCAGACACTTGTAAACTGATGATCGGATCCGTTGTGGCTTGCGCCAACACAGAGGTCGGCCACATCATGACATAACTCACCACGACACCACTCAACCGTCCAAGACACGCAGCAGAACGGGTTGCCCAGGCACCGTCAGGTTTCGCAAAACCATTCATGAACATTTAGCCATCCTGACAGACGACGAATTGGAGGCCACCCCAGCTTCATGCTTTTCTGAAATGGGTTCTGTTGCACGCCCAAGCCACGACCCAATGCGACTGGCAACAGGATTTGCCAAGCCTCGCATGCGAGTCGTACGCGCTTCGTCAGTGATTGTTGTTAAAAGGATCATGTCTTTGGCTGTCGTGCCTACCACCAACACTTCCCCTGCGACATCAACCAGCATGATTTGCTTTCCTGTGCCGACTCGCAGACCTCCCAACACGCGCATCAGAGGCTCTCCACCATTTCCAGGAATTTCCCCAAATGTACGACGGACCCAAGCCAGCCCGCCAACAAGGATAGTGATGACCACAGCCAACGCTCCGGCCATTTTGAGTGCTTCATGTGTAAAATCCATATTTTTTCGTGAGGTGTGAAGCGCGAGGCGAAAAAAAATCCCTGCCTCACGCCTTGCCCCTTGCTTGTTTAACGAAGTTTGTTGACCCTTTCAGTCGCACTGATGACATCCGTGAGACGAATGCCAAACTTCTCATTCACCATCACGACTTCACCGCGTGCCACCAGTCGCTCATTCACCAAGACCTCTAACGGTTCTCCTGCGAGTTTATCTAATTCAACGATTGATCCTGGGCCGAGTTGAAGGAGATCCTTAATCAGCATTCGTGTACTCCCCAATTGCGCAGATAACACAAGCGGAATATCTAAGAGTCGCTCAAGATTGCCATCTTGAGGTGGCGTGGGTCCTGAACCGGCTGGTGGCGTCAGAGGCGGCAACGGACTCTCCGCTTGTGTCGTGACTTCCTGCGCCATGGCCTCCATCATTTCTTTCTCGGCATCAAAGGGCGCTTCACTCTGTGTTGCCGATTCCTGGGCCATGGCCTCCGCCATTTCCTTCTCGGCATCAAAAGGCTCTTCACTCTGCGTAGCCGCTTCCTGAGCCATGGCCTCCGCCATTTCTTTCTCAGCATCAAAGCTGTCCATGTCTACGTTGTCTTCTTCACTCATGTCTCATCTCCATGTTCTCTGCATTCGTGGCCATGTCATGTTCGCATGAGGCTTGACAACCTATTCCGGCAACATGACCTGGTCCAAAATTTGAAATGATTGCATCCCATTCGCTGTCCCTGGAAAACCCGCAAATTTTGGCACACCTTCGACTGTTGCAATTAATGGCAGCTGAGGAGATTGATTTAAAGCAATGACATCTCCCTCTTCAAAATTCATGAACTCCTCTACCGTCACTTCTGCTTGCCCGAGTGTCACCGATATCTTGACTGGAGCATCCTGAACCCTGCTGGCAAATCGCTTCACCCAGCTGTGATCAACTTCATAAAAATCACTTTGAAAACTCACTTGGAGTCGATCTCGAATCGGCTCCAACATGGCATACGGAAGACAAAGGTGAAGATCTCCCACTGAATTGCCGAGTTCAATGCCTAACGTCACCACGATGACGACATCAGCTGGCAGGACGATCGATGCCAATTGAGGATTCATTTCCGCCCGCACAGGTTTCACCACAACCTTTTGAACAGGCTCCCAGGCCTTCTGTAAGTCCTGCAATCCCATGGCGATCACCTTACGCATCACGCGCTGCTCTATTACTGTAAAATCTTGCCCTTCAGGCTTCACGTGAGTTTGTCCGGCTCCGCCAAAAAAATGATCCACAAGAAGATAGACCGTTGCGGCATCGAGTGCCACCATCGCCGATCCTCGAAGAGGCTCCATGGAAATAATTTGAAGATAGGCCGGAACGGGCAACCGTTTGGTGAATTCACCAAATTTCAAGACCGATTGATTCGTGACCGTCACTTCAGCCGTTTTACGAAGAATCTCGCTTAGGGCAAGGCGGAACAGGCGAGAAAATTGTTGATGAATCACATCCAAGGTCGGCATCCGACCCCGGATCACCCATTCTTGATTGCCTAGGTCATAGGGTATCGGTCCCTCTTGAAGTTCCTCATCGACAACTTCCTCTTCGGTTTCAATGGCTCCATCAGAAACGCCACGAAGCAACGCATCAACTTCATCTTGACTGAGTATTTTTTCCATATTCTTACATCAGTAAGGAGTGAAAAGTGAGGAGTAAGGAGACAAATATTTCTGAGTCATCTCCGCACTCCTTGTCATAACTCCTTACTCCTCACTTTTCACTTGTTTATTGAATAATGAAATCTGTAAAGAACACATTCGCGACTTTCCCTTTGTTCATCACACCATTCACCCTCGTCAGAATTTCTTCACGAATGCGCCGTTTCCCATTCGTCGTCCGCAATATTTGCGATTCCTTGCTACTTAACAGGACAAGGAGCACATCACGGATGGCTGGTACTTTATTCGCATAGTCAGTTTTTTCTTCTGGGCGATCTAACTCTAATTTAATACTGACTTTGAGAAACCGAAGTTCATCTCGATCAGCAAGATTCAGGAGAAACGGATCCAATTCCATCACAGGCCCAGGCTCTTCAGAATGCTCTTCTTCCTCCGCCTTGGCATGCTTCTCACCTTCTTCCTTTTCTCCTCCCATGAAAAACCATGCCGCCCCTCCTCCTCCTCCAAGGAGAAGAACGCCGACAAGCCCTAGTATTATCATTTTTTTACTTGATCCCCCTGCTGCCGGCGCCGCGTCACTGGCTTCTTCATCAGCCATACCATAACCTCACATGCAAAAATTAGTTTTTAAGCCCACTGTTTCTCTTTCAAAGGGAGCAACCTCTATGCCATGCACACTAGAATCCTCTCTTCTCTCTGTCCGATCAAAAAACGCAATACAAACAAGGCATTTAGACATGATGGCCAAAGCGATCCAAACCTTCTCACGTAACAGTGGGAAACGCATATCGTCATTTTCCTGGCGTAGCGCTGGAAGCTTTGACGCTCTCAAAATATTGCCTCCTCGACAAGTGGGTGCGTCCACATTGAACAAAAAAAAGCCCCCTGCCATTTCTGACAGGAGGCTTCAGGTTCACGAATGACTACGAAAAATTATCGAGCCAGATTGACCAGCTCTCCCAAGAGATCATTCGTTGTCGTAATGATTCGGGAATTGGCTTGAAAGCCACGCTGCATGGTGATCATATCCACAAGTTCATCCCCCAAATCAACATTCGAGGTTTCTAGCGTGCTTGCTGAAACCTTTCCAAAAGACCCTGACCCTGGCGCACCCTCTAGAGGAGTACCGGAATCACCGGATTGAATAAACAAATTCCGTCCGATAGGTTGCAATCCATCAGGGTTGATAAACCGTGTTAACGCAACTTGGCCAAGGGATGCGGTTGTTCCGTTAGAAAAACGTCCCGTAATTGTTCCATCTTCTCCGATAGATGTTCCCGTCAACGTGCCATTGGCAAAGCCATCCTGAGACAGAGTGAGAAGAACCGACGAAGATCCCTGTTGCAACATTCCATCAGAACCGGCCCCACTATCCGTGGTCACACTTGTTCCAAAGTTGAACCCCAGTACTTGTTCAGCGGTGGATCCATTATTAAAAGTAATACCTGTGGGACTGGCGTCACTGAAATACGTCACTACACTTTCAGTATCCAGTAACCCACCACTCGTAAAGCCAAGCGTACCTTGCGCCACAAGTGCATTATTAGTAGTCGTATCACTATTACCGGCAGCAACCGTGACTTCATCTGCTGGAGCAATCACGTTGTATTGCCAAGTATTATTGGCTGTTTTTGAAAAATACGCAGTCAAATCATGACCAGCACCAAGAGTATCAAACACCCGAACTCCCGTACTGAATGAAGAGATGGCTGTACTGGAGGGATCCGCTAATAATTGCGTTGTTGTAAAGGCACTAACAACTGGATCACTGGCATCAAGATTTCCACTCATGCTTACTGCAGTCGAAGCCGTTCCCACTTGTTGCGTAGTGGTTAAAATCATATCACCTGTGGTCCCCAGGATATTTCCACTAGTATCTACCTGGAAACCTTGAAGTTTTAATCCAGCCGGATTGACAATGTTGCCATTTGTATCGACATTAAACTGACCAGCCCGAGAAAAAAACGTGTTTCCTGAGGCATCATTGACTTGAAAAAACCCATCTCCATCAACCGCCAAATCTAAGGGATTCGATGTGGTCTGAAGTGATCCTTGCGTAAAGCTGGGGTCGATCCCTAACACTCGGACTCCACGACCTTCCGTTAACGCCGTACTCGTTCCCCCACCGCCAATCGTGGCACCAAATAGATCACCAAATGACACGGACCGGCTTTTATACCCAATGGTTTGTGCGTTGGCGACATTATTCCCGATTTCACTCAATGCCCGACTTGTTGCGTTGATTCCACTCGTCGCAGCAAAAAACGCTGAGGTAATACCCATCGATTCTCTCTCCTTCGTTCCTGAGGCGTCCCTGCCACATCAATAATAACTGTGAGGTTAACGGATTGCCTGTATTTGATCCGTGCCATAGGTCCTTCCACTCGCGACCACGACCGGTTTGTCGGTGCCTGGCAACAGACTCGCGACTCGTTCTATTGCAAAAGTCGTCACTGCCACCTCTTTAACTTTTTCATTCAATGCCTGAATCACATATTGATAGGGACCTTCCGGTGGACGGCTCCCATCTTTATCCAATCCATCCCAGACAATATCATGACTCCCAGCTTTTTGAATTTGATCCACATCAAGATTTCTGATGACTTCTCTATTTTTATCGAGTATTTGTATCTGTATATTTCTCGTATCCTCCTCTAACAAATACGATAGTACTGGCTCATTGTCTTTATCTAAGGTGAGAATATCCCCTTCAGTGACAATATCTCGCCCTAGGAGACTGACAATGTCCAACTCAGTTCGTTGATCTACCAATTGCTGCAAAAGATCCGTGGAATTGGTGGCTTGTTCCAAGGTGGTAAATTGTGCCAACTGCGCCACAAAGTCTTCATTCTGAGTTGGATTCGTTGGATCTTGACTTTGTAACTGCGTGACCAGTAATCGTAGAAACACTTCAGACCCAAGTTCTTCCACGGCATTCTGCACTTCCCTTTGTCCCGTAACAGATGATGCCGATGTGGTTGGTGTTATTGGATCCATTGGTTCCTACTCCTTCTTCCAGCGTTCATACCCAAAGATCGTGACTCATGCCACGAGATGTAATCCAGCGTGTTCTTGTCGGTTCAAAGAAGATTGCGGCGTAACCGATTCTTGCTGAGAAGCCCCTCGAGTTCCTTGCCTTGTGAGGCTAGGATGACGAAAAACAGGATCATCCTGTTGTTGGCGTTCTTCTCGAACCTCAGCAGAAAACTCTTGGAGCTCCAAGTCAACATCGGCCAATTGATTCTCGAGTTGTGGAACAAATTGCGCTGCGAGGTTTCGCAAGACCGCGTGATCCGTCACCAACCCGGCATAGACCTGTCTGTTCTGCACACCCACATCGATGGACACTCGCTGTGTCTCAGATAATTGCACATCCAGTTGCAGTCGTTGCAGAGCTGGTGTAGGAAATTCTGCGACACGTTCTTCAAGTCCTCGCACGCCCATGGCTTGTCCTGTTGTCGTGAATGCTTGCTGATATCCGGCTTGAGAATTTTGCGGATAGTTCATCCCGCTCCCTAATCCTTGTCCACCACTTGCATCCAGCCCCACAGTTTTCGTCGATGCATCAATCACAGACTGAGCACGATCCCCTTTATTTAGCAAGCCCGTATCGCCAAGCGGATCTATTTGAAGCGTTGTACGATTTTCAATGCCAGAACTCGACAGATCATTCACGATCGATGCGCTTCCAGGTACCTGTTTGCCTATTAATTGACTGATCGAATCGGTCTGACCAAATCCTGCAGGTCCCGCAGGAGGAACAGGAGGAACGAATGCAACGCTATTTTTCCGCAAAGGGTGAAGATCTATTGGTGACTGTGTCTGGCTTGGATGGTTCGAGAATTTCAAAGGTTCAGTTTGTGGAATCCCATGGTTCGTTTGCGGCAATGCGACTGGAGCCTCCTTACCAGAATGAGCCAGGGTTCGTTTTCCTTGTTCTCCATCCTGATTTGGCAAGAGCGTCGCGAGCTTCACTTCCGGACCTTGAGCACCAGAAGAAGATGGTGGACCAACTTCAAGAACCTTCGAGAGGGAAGCCTTAGGGGCAATTCCTACAGATTCAGCCAGAAGTGGATTCGTACCCCGCGTTTGACTCACAACACCAGAGGCATGCTCTCCACTTGTTGATTGAGATGCTTGCCTCTGCAGTGGCAAATTCTCAAGGACTTGAGTTTCAGTGCGAGGCGTATAGGCAATTGTTGAAACCGTTCCATATGGCGGTGATTGTTGAATGATTTTCAACTGATCATCAGCAATCGTGCCATCATAGACCGTGACTTGTGGCTGTCGTCCATACAGTTGAGATTCACCCAAGAACTGTTCAAGCGAATCAGGTCCGATCACGACCTCTTGATTCTCAAGCGCCTTTTGGGTCAAAAAGGATAGTTGCGCGTCATCAGCCTGTCCATCGATTGGAGCCAATGGCTCGCTATTGCCTTGAAGTGATGGGGTTACATGATACTCACGCAGAATTTGAGCAAAGGCCAGAGACTCTGTGCGTGGAAATGGTGTTGATTGATCCTTGTTCACATTCGCCAAAGATTCAGTCGCAATTCCAACACGACCACTGACATCCGAGCTATTCTGTGGACTGGCTAAAAATGGAAGAAGACTACTCATGATTTACTATTTGGTGCTTTCGTCTTTTGGCTACGTTTCAATTTGATCTCACGATATCTTCGAAGCCCTTCCGATAACTTTGCCGCTTTCTTCGGTGTCATCCCCGCTAAAATCCCTGCCGCTCTCTTATTCTTGATGCCTGCAAGAATATCAAGGGCAAGATTCTCTCGCATTTTTGCAATTCGCAAGGCACCTTCTTCCGGATCCATCGCCTCATAAATTTTAAGCAAATGGACGAGCGCTGGATCTTGCTCAAGATATCGACGTTGTTCATCACTTAATGCTGAGGCTTCCTTTTCTAATCGTTTCGCTTCTTTCGCTTGCCGAGCTGCAAGTGCTTCCAAATCTTGCTGCAGCCCCACGATCTGTTCTTCACGAAGTTGCAAACCACGTTCCCGTTCCTCTACCTCTTTCAAACGAGCCTGAAGATCTTCTAACAATGTCGATTCAATACTACGCGGTTTATCATCGTACTCGTCTTCAACCTGTTGTTTTTCCTGTGAATCGGAAGGACTGTGTTCTGTTGTGGCTTGCACCGACCAGACGGCAGAAGCCCAAAACAGTAACACCACCGGCCACCAGGGAAACCTTCGTCGGTTAGGCAATTTCATGCTACTAGGTCATTTCTTCAAGGTGACAGGTGGCAAAAGCATGGGAAGAGAGATCTTCTTGAATACGCTGCTCTTGCGCAGCCACTTTCTTCAACACGGCTGCCTCTTTTTTGGCAATCACCAGCTCGACGACTCGTCTGGCGTGATACGCTTTTTTTAACTTCTCACGTAGTCCCACCAAGGATTCCTCTAGCCGTTGAATCTCTACTGTCCGCTGTTCCATGGCCGATCCGAGCTGATCCAGCCATCGATACCGCTCTTCGAGAAGCTGTGAATCAAGACCGACCTGTATCTGATCTTCCAATCCGGTTACCACGGTTTCCATTTCATGATTCAGGTCTTCACGCTTACTGACCTCCTGACTCTTTTCCCATTCCGACAGCACAACCCCTTCACGAGCCAAATCTTCGACTTGCTTTCGAAATCTCAGTAACGTTGTCCAGTTCATGGTTTTCGTCCCTTCGTGACAAGTTGACTTTGACTCTGTGTGGCTAATCTCTCAAGATTTTGCCAGCTCTCTGCGAGAGTGACTGCCGTATCACGGCGCTGTCGGAGATAGGTATCAATGGGTTCTTTCATCTGTATCGCAGCATCCAACCGTGCATTCGTTCCCTGCTGATACGCACCCAGATTGATCAGCTCTTCCGAGTTGCGATATTCAGCCATTGATTGGACAATCGCTCTGGCTGCTTCCGCATGCGAATCCGGCACAATATCTGACATCACTCGACTGACACTTTGCAGCACATCAATAGCCGGAAAATGTCCTTGCATGGCGAGTTGTCGAGACAACACAATATGCCCGTCCAATATGGAACGGATAGAATCGACAATCGGATCATTGAGATCATCCCCATCAACGAGTACGGTATACAGGCCAGTGATGGAGCCTTTGGCTAAGGGGCCCACGCGTTCTAACACTTGAGGAAAGAGCGTAAAGACTGATGGCGGATACCCTTTTGTCGTGGGAGGCTCTCCGGCCGCCAGTCCTACTTCACGTTGGGCATGGGCGAGGCGCGTGAGGGAGTCCACCAGCAAAAGCACTTGGTTCCCTTGATCACGAAAATATTCCGCAATCGCCGTTGCCACAAACACCGCCCGCACACGAACCAGCGGGGATTGATCAGATGTCGCCACAACTACCACTGATCGACGAAGACTCTCTTCACCTAAATCACGTTCAAGAAATTCCCTGACTTCTCGTCCACGCTCGCCAACTAACGCAATAACATTGACCTCCGCTTTCGTATGACGACAGAGCATACCCATCAACACGCTCTTTCCCACGCCACTCCCAGCAAAAATTCCCATTTTTTGCCCAACACCACAGGTCAAAAGCGAATTTATTGCTTGGATCCCCAAATCCATAGGTGTGGTGATACGTTGTCGTTGTAATGGGGCTGGGGCTTGGGCATGGAGGGCATACCGTTGACTGCGTTGAATGGGACCTTTCTCATCAATTGGTTGTCCTAAGCCATCAACGACTCGACCTAACAGATTCTGTCCAACAAGCATGCGTGAAGAACTAGGATCGTATCTCACCGAATCGCCAGCACCAATTCCACGAACTGGGCCAAATGGCATCACAATCACTCGCTGTTCTCGAAACCCAATAACCTCGCCTTCAAGGATGGCTTGTCGCCTCTGACTAAAAATATGACACCGTTGACCAACAGCCGCCCCTGAGCCTGTGGTTTCTAATGTTAATCCTACCGCTTTCACCACACGACCGGTTACGGTGGTAGTTGACAGTTCATCCAGCCGTTGTTGAATGACTGCCAGACTCATGAAGGCGTAATTTCTAAGCCAAATTCTGTCGCCACGGCTTCTAGTTGTTGTTCCAGACGCGCATCTAACTGCAGTCCAGCCTGCTCCACAAGACACCCTCCAGGCTGAACGTCCGCATAGGCTTCGATGACCAAATGATCTCCATCAAGAAATTCAGCTCGTAAGGCTTCATGCAGCGGTTCTAACACCAGGAGATCTGTCGGATGCACTTTGAGTGTGACGAGATGTTTATTCAGGAGTAATCCAAGAATCTGACGAACCTGACGCACGATAAGCTCTTTGTCCGCATCGACCTCTTTCAAGAGTATTTTCTTGCAAATAGCCAGCGCTACTTCCACAACGTCTCGGTCATGCTCTTCAAGAGCTGCCACTCGAGCACGGCCGATCTGATTCCCAAGATGAATGGCTCGGTTCAGTTGCTCATCCACTTTTGCCTGGCATTGTGCTCGTCCTTCAGCCATTCCCTTCAGCCATCCTTGCTTAAAGACTTGTTGCTGTAACGCTGAACAATCATGTGGCGGAGCTTCCTCAACCTGATCCTTTGGGATCAATTCCGTCATCTCAAATTTTTTTACATTCATATTCTGTTTCATACATTGCCCTCGCTTAGACCATTTGCTCTTCGCCTTTTCCTCCGAGAGCAACCCGTCCTTCACCTGCCAACCGCTGAACGATCTTAATTATATTTTGTTGGGCAGTTTCAACATCACTCAATTTAACTGGACCTCGAGTCTCCATATCCTCTTGCAAGGATTCCGCTGCACGACTTGACATATTGTTCATGAATTTATCACGGAGCGGTCCTTCAACTGGTTTAAGCGCCAAGAGGAGCTCTTCCTTGCTGACCTCACGTAAGACTTCCTGCATGCCACGATCGTCCACCGCGTCAAGATCTTCGAACGTGAACATTTTTCCACGTATTTCGTCAGCCACATCTTGATCTTTCGCTTCCAGAGACGTGAATATTTCACCTTCAACCGTTTTCTTGACCGCATTCAGAATTTCCGCAACCAAACCGGTGCCCCCAACAGGAACCGCATTTTTGGAAGATCCCAGACGCAATTCTTCCTGTAGTACGCCATTCAATTCATCCAGCATATTTGGCGAGACTTCTTCTGTTGTCGCCAGACGATAGACCACCGCATCTCGTTTATGAGCCGGGAGCAAGGACAACACTGATGCGGCCTGATCTGACTCTAAATTCGCTAAGATCAACGCTCCTGTTTGCGGATGCTCATAGGTCAGTAAATTCGCGATCGAGACCGCATCTAATGATTTTAGCGTTTCAAATCCTGCATTCTCCGATGTATTCAAAGAGCTCAGAATACGACGCGCTTTATCTTTTCCTAGTGCTGCATTGAGAATTTTTGATAAATATGTTTTCCCTTCAACACTCAGCCCTGACGTTCCAGCCAACTCCTGAAATTCCTTTAAGACATAGCGATGTTCGTCTTGCCCGACATTGACCAGTGCTCCCAAGTAGGCACCAATTGATCGAATATCTTTTTGATCGAGGACTTTCAAGACTTCCACGGCCGCCGACTCGCCAATCGCCAATAACAAAATTGCCGCCTTTTCATATCCTGATAAATTATCACTCACCTGTTAGGCCTTTTGCTCTTGTTCTTCTTTAATCCAAGTACGAATCACTTGAGCCGCTGATGCGGGATTATCCGCGGCAAGCTTAATGGCCGCATCTTGAGGTGACTCGGTTATCTGTGCTTCGTATTCTGTGACGGTTGCAGGCAACCCAGCTTGTGGTAACGCCACAGGAGAAACAGAAGGCTTACTCAAATTCAACGCCATCGGTTTGATCACCAACAGCAGCACCATCACACCCAGGAAGAAAAACAACACTGGCTTGATGAAGCCACCCCAGGTCGCCAGTAATGACTGTATTCCAGCGGTCATTCCCTCTTCACCTTCTTGCACGGCAGGAATATCGAACGGCACGTTCACCATTTCAATCTGATCGCCACGCTCTTCAGAAAATCCAACGGCTTTTTTCACGATGAGAATGAGATTTTGCATTTCCTGTTCGGGGCGTGCCACATAGGCCGGAGCATTTGTGGTATC
This sequence comes from Nitrospirales bacterium, assembly GCA_029261235.1. GTDB lineage: Bacteria > Nitrospirota > Nitrospiria > Nitrospirales > UBA8639 > Nitrospira_E. The sequence goes on along the minus strand of JAJDBS010000238.1, from coordinate 18,529 downwards.
CCCCGTTTCCCCATCAGCCGCCGCTGCCGCTTCGTATGTTCCATCCACCAGCACCGCCACGCTTAACCGTTGAATGGCACCAGTCGGCTCAATAATTCTGCTGACTTTCCGATTCACTTCATAATTCAACGTTTCGTTTTTTCGTTTAGCCTCTTTGGGTCCTGACCCTCCTGTCGCTTTCAACTCAGTCGGGACATTACTCCGTACACCAGGGACTCCACTATTCGCTCCCGAACCGGGCTCGGTCACTTTTTCCTGGCTTCGGTTTTCACTTCGAACGACCTGACTATTCGGATCAAAACTTTCTTCCGTAATTTCTACTTGTCGAAATTCCAATGGCGCCGTCACACGCACAACTGATTTATCGCGTCCCAACACCTGGTCTAACATTGTCTGAACACGATGTTCCAAATCTTTCTCCACGCGACGTTGTGTCTCAATTTGCGTTCCCGTGAGTTGTGCTTCCGAATCAGCCGAATTTTGACTGAGGACTTCGCCATGGCTATCGACAATCGTCACTTGGCTCGGCTCCAAACCCTCCACACTACTGGCCACCAAATGCACAATACCTTGAACTTGCTTCGCCCCCAGGGGATTGCCACGTTTCAAGGTGAGGACCACCGCGGCCTGAGCCGGTTTTTGTTCAGAAGAAAAGAGGCGTTTTTCAGGAATGACCAAGTGCACACGAACCCGGTCGACTTGCGAGATCTGACTAATGGTCCTAGCTAATTCCCCCTGCAGTGCACGACGATAATTCATTTGTTGAGTAAAGGGGGTGACACCTAAACCAGTCCGATCGAATATTTCAAACCCGACGCCAGCAGATTCCGGGAGACCCGTAGAGGCTAATTGGAGACGCAACTCATGGACACGCTCAGCAGGAACCTTGATGGTACTTCCACCATCACCCATTTCGTAGCTGACCCCTTGTTTACCGAGTTCTTGAATAATCGCCCGTGTGTCTTCAGAATCCAATTGAGAAAACAAGATCACGAGTTCAGGTTCTTTACCCAAGAGCATCAACATGGGGATCGTGGCAAAAGCCAACGCCAAGACCACGACAACCCCTATACGTTGCCCCAAAGTTAAGGCCTGAAAATTTGTTGTGAGACTTTCCGCAATATTCGCCATAATTATTTAAGAATCACCAAGACATCCATGACGTTGTTACCAATCAGCGTTCAACTTCTCTCCACAAAACAGAGCACACCTTATACCTGCATACGTATGACTTCTTGATACGCCTCAACCATCTTATTCCTCACTTGCATGAGTAACTGAAAGGACAGTCCGGCTTTTTCTCCTGCGATCACGGCTTGATGAATGTTGACATTTTCGCCTTTCGCCACCGCCGACTCTAAACGTCCTGCCTCATGTTGCATCGCGTTGACTGCCTCAACAGCATTTTTCAATAAGTCGCCAAATTCCTGACCACCTTGAGTCGCCTTTTTAACTGGAGAGCTGCCAAATGGCGCCACAGGAATCGCCTCTATCCCCTTAATGCTGGAATAATCCATAAATTTTCCTTCCTAAATAGTTAGAAGTAAAAGTAAGATGTAAAAGCATAGACCCAAAGAAGAAAAATCTTTCCTACTTGGTGACTTCTTTCGTGTCACTTCTTACTTTCCCCTTTTTACTTCTTACTTCTTACTTCTTACTTTTCACTGATTTCAAATCTACCGTCCCATTTTCAATGCCTGAAGCGTCATCGTTTTCCCTGTTTCCAGCACAGCTATATTCGCTTCATAGGCCCTCGTGGCTGACATGAGGTTCACCATTTCCTCAATTGGGTTCACGTTTGGTAGCTGCAGAAATCCTTTGTCATCAGCATCCGGATGATTGGGATCATACACAACACGGAACGGACGTTCGTCCTGAATAATATCGGTCACCCGGACAGCCGAAGGTCCTGACCCGTTGGCAAATGCACTGTCAAAAACGGAATTAAATGATTTATCTGGGGACACAGCTCGGAGGACGACATCCCGCCGAATATAAGGCCCTCCTTCAGCTGTTCGAGTGGACTCAGCATTCGCCAGATTGCTCGCAATGATATTTAATCGTTGCCGTTGGGAATCCAACGCCGACCCAACCACCTCAAAGACTCGATCGAGATTCATATATGTCTCCTTTTCTGTACTAATGAGAAGTGAGAAGTAAAAAGTGAGTAGCAAGAATAAAGAACAGGCTAACGTTCATTCTCTCCATTTCATTTCCAACTTCCCATTTTTTCCTTTTCACTCCTTACTACTTACTTCTCACTGATGTTATCGTCCTTCATTGATGGCTTTTTTCCAGCCTTCGAAGCGTCCATCCAAGAATTGGCTGACAGCCATATACAACATGGTATTCTCAGCCATCAACGTCATTTCCTTTTCTAAATTTACTGTGTTCTCGTCTAACCCAGCTCCAACATTCTGTTTGATAGTATGTTGAAATATATCGCCCCCCCCTCCTCCTCCTATGCCGATATGTCGAGAATTCGTACTCGTCGAACCGATAGGATTTTCTCCCGAGAGCACTGCTGAAAAAGTCTCACGGAATGGCAAGTGCCTGCCCTTATACCCTGGCGTTTCTTCATTTGCCATATTCGACGCAATGGTTTCATGGATGGCACTCCGTACATCCAACGCGCGTTCAAATAAGTGAGTTCCTGCATCCCATGGAGAAATTATCATCAGCATCCTCCTTCACATCACTGTGAAATATTGAGCTTGGGGTTAGTCTAGATAGCCGAGATTTCAGTTCCCAGACAGCACAACCATTTGTTTAAACAGCAACACCAATGCCACCTCTTTGACCATCCCTAGATATCCAACAGTGTTCATCACATGCTCCACAAGCATCCACATACCTGGATATCAGGGTCTCCGAGACATTTTTTCCTATCATAGGCAAGATTTGCCATCTATCAGTTCCAATACGTCCATGACGCGCAATCGTTCAATTCAACCTCTCGCTCGACTACCTAGATGCCTAATGAAACCCCACCATTGAGTTCACGATATTCCCTCAATTTATTCCGTAATGTACGAATACTAATACCCAATGTCCTGGCAGCGTGCGTTCGATTGCTATTATGGGCTTCTAATGTTCGCAAAATGAGATCTCGTTCCATTTCCCATATCGTCCCCGTAGGCGCCTGCGTGGCGCTGGACGTTAAGGTCGGTTCGTCAAATTGAAAATGCTCGGCTTGCAAGGACCCATTGTCCGCCAACAGAACGCCTCGTTCGATCACATTTTCTAATTCGCGGACATTACCTCGCCATGGTCGACTCTTTAAATACCTCATGGCCTCATCGGAAATTCCATTCCAAGGCCGGTTATTTCTCTGATACGAACGATGCGTGAATTGTTCGGCCAATAACTGAATATCTTCCGGTCGATCTCTTAAAGGAGGAATCGTAAACGGCATGACGCTTAACCGGTAATACACATCCTCCCGAAACCGCCCGGCTTGCACTTCTTGTGCAAGATTTCGATTTGTGGTCACAATAACGCGCACATCGACGGGAATGGGTTGTCTCGATCCCAGTCGATCCACTTCTCGTTCCTGAAGGACCCGAAGCAATTTGGCCTGTAGGCCGAGACTCATTTCACCAATTTCATCCAACAACAAGGTTCCCTGATGAGCGAGTTCAAATTTGCCTGCCCGTCTTGTCAGGGCTCCGGTAAACGCCCCTTTCTCATAACCAAATAATTCACTTTCCAACAGTCCCTCTGGTAAGGCCGCGCAATTAATCGCCACAAAGGGTTGACGAGCTCGTGAGCTCTTTTGATGAATATGCCGAGCTAAGACTTCTTTCCCTGTTCCACTTTCACCTTGAATCAGAATCGTCGCCGAGCTATTGGACAGCATATCCAGCATTTTTAGGGTTTGGAGTACTTTAGGGTCTCGCGTGAGGAACCCTTCACGTGGTTCTACGGAGGTAGATCTTGCTTGAGGAGTCTCCGTGACTAGGCCTGGTACATGACGATCATCATCAAGTTGTTGAATAATTTTCTCCAAACGATCAAGTGGAAATGGCTTTTGGAGAAAATCAGTAGCCCCATATTTTAAGGCTTCGACCGCAACATCCACACCACCATAGGCGGTCATGACGACCACAGGCATATGATAGCCCTGCGTTCGGACTGCTCGTAAAAACTCCATTCCTCCTTTACCAGGGAGACTCAAATCAGTCAGTACGAGCCATGGAGTCTCGCGTTCAACCTTCTCCAAGCCCTCATGGCCATCTCTCGCTACCGTCACGTCATAGCCGTGTTGGCTGAGGACCTGAGTCAAAGCCGTTTGCAACTGCTCATCATCTTCGACAACCAGGATGCCCCGGCTCACCCCACTCTCCGTATCTAGCATGCCATTCTCCTTTACTGAGGGAAAAAGAGATCAACTGTCGTCCCTTTTCCTTGTTGACTCGTGATATCAATCACACCGTGATGAAGATGAACAATTTGTTTGACAATGGAAAGGCCAAGGCCTGTGCCTCCCTTTCTGTTCGAATAGAAGGGCTGAAATATATGTGAGAGCTCATCCTCAGTCATCCCGCAACCATAATCTCGGATACGGAGAGCCATACCGTTTTTGGGACTGCGATCCCCGAGCTCACCAGTGATGCGTGTCTCATTGCTACTCTGTATTTCAATTGAACTGTCTAGTTCTGATGCATGAATGGCATTGAGCAGAAGATTGAGCAAGGCTTGTTTCAACAAAGATTTTTGTCCTCTCATCGTGCTCGATTTGCCTTTTCCACGACGATGAATCATGAGCCCTTTCTTTTGTATGGGGTACATCGCTAACAATTCCACCTCGTCACATAGCGACCGTAGGCATAGGGATTCTTGGTCAACATGCAATGGAGTACTCGCGACCAATATATTGGAAACCAACTGATCCAAGGAACGAACAGCCTGAATACAATGATCGGCCAACGCTTCACGCTCTTCCTGACTATGATGTGGACGCCCCAACAACGTGGCGAACCACTCAATACTCGATAGAGGATTCCGAATGTCATGAGCGAGTCGGCCCACATGATCTCCAAGACTCGCTAACCGTTGCTGATGTTCATCCCCATCTGCCTGCAGGAGTTGAGAGTCAACACAATCCTCATCAATGGAGATGGATAACGAGGGCTTCCTGACGCGTCGTACCGTACGAGTATTCAACGACGGCACATCGATTTTCCATTTCGATACTTGCTCCAACGAAGATTGTGAAGTGGTCTTAACTCTCATTATTGATGCTTTCTAATTGAGGTTTCCCGCTTAAAGAAAATTCATCCAACACGGCAAGGGCGGCGGCACGAATCGTATTTTCAAATTCTGGTGATTGTGTTTCTAACTGCCGAACTTCCCTCAATAATTTTTGTGATTCATCCGCTTTCCCCTGATAGTCTAATGATAGCCCCCACCGATACTTCGCCCAGGCTTTCAACGCCACAGAGGCCTCTGAGCCAAGCACATGGTCATACTGCAATTCCGCATCGGAATATTCACCTTGGTCGAATAAAAAATCACCAAGTCGTATGACATTCGCCATATCCAAAGGATCAAGCGCCACCACCTGTTGGATATCTACCAGCGCTAAATCCCTTTTTCCAGCTTCTTGATAAGCCAACGCTCGATTGCGGAGCACATAGCTCATGAGGGCATGATCATGAGTCTGTGCCAGCGCATCTGTGGATTGTTGAATAGCCTGTGCGTAGTCTTGACGATTCAGTGATTCCAATCCCAAGGCTGCCAAGACTTCCGTCCGCCATTGACCACGTGGATACTCATGCAAATATGTTTCACCAGCCGTCTGTATCAATTCTGATTCGTTCTGGTCCTCAGCAAGAAACACTCGTTGCGCAAAGATATCCTCCCGTAAAGGACTTTTTGGGTGGTCCTGCAGCAATTGGTCATACCACTGCATCGCTTTCGAGGGGAGATTCACAGAACGATAGGCCTGAGCGACAGTCAGCACACGTTCACGTGCCAATGGAACTAAGTGAAAGGCCTCGTGTTGATCTTCATGAAATTTGAGTAGTGAAACCCATGCTTGTTCTTTGGAGAATGCTTGGAGTTGCTGGTTGAGAAGTGCACTCAAGTGATGCTCTGCCTCATATCGCCATGTCTCTGACGTTGCGATAATAGCCAACTTTTTAAAGGACTGCATGGCAGCTGGAGTATCTGATAACGCAAGATATCCTTTGCCCATCCACAACGCACTTTCTTCAAAGAGATCTTGTTCCGAGCCTTGATGTAAGGTTCGAGCTGTTTCCACGACATTATCCCAAGACACCGACAAATAGATTTCTAGATCATTTAATCGCTTATAGATATGTTCCCACTCTTCTTCCGAACGATCTTGTGATAAGTGATCGACGACCCACCGAATCTGAGTCGCTTGACCTCGGCGCCCAGCTTCCTGTCCCTCAAAACGCCGTTTCGTATGATCGGCAAACCAGAGGGAGAGAAATGTATGTCCATTTTTCATGAGTGTCTCTGAAATACGATTCAAGGCTAGTCCCGTAAATTTTTCATCTGGGTGAAGATTGACGAGAGTCAAAAAACGAGCAATCGCTTTATCAAAGTCACCAACATGGAATTCCGTCAAGCCGCAGTAGTACGATGAAAACACAGATTGACGAATCAGTTCCGGCGCTTCGGCTTCCACCACTTGATACCAATAATACGCTTGCTTCCACGCCTCGGACATGGCCGTCGCATCAGCTAAACCAAGAGCTCCTCTGATCCGATAGACTTCCCATTTTGGCTCTTCCACCACTCGACGAAGTATCAAAGCCGCTTCAAGATATTGTCGATTTTCCAAATACCCCATTCCCGCTTCGACCATCACTCCCCCAGCCAACGGATGACTGGGATAAATTTCAAGAAATTCTTCAAATAATGAATGGGCTTCAGAATGCCAGTCAGCCTCCCAATACAGTTGCCCCATTGAACACAATGCCCATGGAGCATAGACGCTATCAGGATGCTTGACTTTCATGGCCTCTAGACGCTTGATTTGTTCCAAAAATTCATTCCCAGGTGGATCTGTTTCGGCAGGAAGTGAAGCCAGCATCCATCGAGCGCCCTCCGCAAAGACACCTTCTTGTCGTTCGATTAGATACGCAGAAAAATATTCCCGCGCTTCTAATAGAAGTCCCTCTTCCACCGTGACCTGACCGTTTGCGATTAAAAGTGGCATGACCATGTCTCTGGGATATTGCCAAGGAAAATCCGTACAGGACCCACCCACTGCTACACTCGGCCAAAGGACAACCACTCCGACTATCCAGAGAAATATTCTCACGTTCTGTATGCCCTCCACCTGAAGGTCTATTCAGCAAAAATCGGACCCGAGTATTTATTACCTGGCTCAAAAAGACCGACCGGAAAATTTGTTGTAAACACGAGGGATTTTTGCCAGAAACAAGAACTCGGAAGAAACTGCCGGCGTCAAGAGGTTGACGGAAGGGTCAAAAATTCAAGCTGATTTGAAGGCGTAAGGCGTTAGGAATCAGGAGTCAGGAGTCAGGAGAGGAAGAGGGGGAAAAAGAGATGAACTGAGAAACTGTTCTTCACTCTTGCTCGTGAAGATGATCTTCTCACGCCCGATTCATACGGAAAAGGCGTAATGGATACGGAGGAGAATAGGACAGACAGAAAAAGGAGATGGAGGAAGCTGTTGTCAGCCGTTAGGCGTCAACCAGGTCTTCAGGTGGAGTGGCACGTTGAGCGACCACTTCGGCGAGAGATTTCTTTTTCAACTTCTCAATGAGCGTCGTGCGGTTGATCTGTAAGAGACGCGCGGCTTTACTTTTCACCCAATTGGTTCGTTCAAGTGCTTCGAGAATCAACCGATTTTCAAATTCTTCCACGGCTCGTGACAGGTCCAATCCGCCTATGGGAATGGCTGCGGACATCGTGGGAAGATGGTCCGATGGCAGACGACGGATTTTTTCTGGCAAATCTTCAGGCTCAATCTGGCCTCGTCGTTTCAAGATAGCAATACGTTCAACAATATTGCTGATTTCTCTCACATTTCCAGGCCACGGATACTCACACAGTAAAGCCATGGCATGATCTGCGACCCCAGTAATCTCCGCTTTTCGACGATCATTAAACATATCGATAAAGTGCTGTAACAAGAGCGGAATATCTTCAACTCGCTGCCGCATGGGTGGAACAAGGATAGGAACCACATTCAGACGATAGAAAAGATCTTCCCTGAATTGCTTCGCTGCGACCAAACTCTCAAGATCTTGATTCGTCGCTGCCACAACCCTCGCATCGGATTTATATGTTCGAGTCCCACCGACTCGTTCAAACGTCCGTTCTTGAAGGACACGAAGTAATTTGACTTGAAGCGGAGGACTCAGATCTCCGATTTCGTCCAAGAAAATCGTTCCTCCTGTGGCTAATTCAAAACGACCGACTCGAGCCGCCACCGCGCCCGTGAAAGCCCCTTTTTCATGACCAAACAACTCACTTTCTAATAGGGCTTCAGGAATCGCTCCGCAATTCACCGGAATTAAATTTCCTCGTCTGCGGGTACTATTACAGTGAAGCGTTTGGGCAATGAGCTCCTTGCCCGTCCCACTTTCACCCAAGATGAGCACGGTACTATCTGTGTCTGCGACACAATCGATCAGTTGAAATACTTCTTTCATCACCTGACTGGTACTCACCAATTTTCCTAAACTAAATTGGCCTTTGACCGTTTTTTTGAGTTCCGCATTTTCATCCTGCAGAGATTTCACTCGCAAGGCACTGGCCACAGTGGCGCTCAACACATCTACGGAAAAAGGTTTGGAGAGGAAATCAAATGCACCGGCTTTGATGGCGTTCACCGCCATCTCGACGGACCCATAGCCGGTCATGACCAACGTGACTGGACGTGAAGGCCATTCATTCATCTTCTGAACAAGCTCAAAACCATTGATGCCCGGAATCATGACATCGGTCAACACAATATCAAAGGGCTGAGATTCTGCCAGTGCTAACGCGTCTCTTCCAGTACCAGCTTCGGTGACTTCGTGTCCTTCATCTTCTAATTGAAGCTTGATCGTTTCTCGAACATCGCGTTCATCTTCAACTAAAAGAATTTTGCCAGTCACCCTATGAGCGACGGATACCTCAGATGCTGTCGTTTCCATGAATACCCTCCATCACAACTCAATTACCCTACTCATTGATTGAACCAGTCACGAAACCCAGGCCATAGCTACCTCATTTCATAGAGGAGGTCAAGAAAGGCCAGAAGATTTCCCTCCTGAAGTAGCTGGATTTCCCTATCCTAAGCATGCACTTTTTCACGCTTTCTGGCAAGAGTCCCGCTATCTTCCCTGGTTCCTCACGGCCCTGCCTTAAGGAACACCGCCCGATAACCGACAAGTTTCAATACAGCATGGAATGAATATAAAATTTATGGCCTGATGAAACACGAGAACGTATGGACACTCTTCCAGAACCAGAATCAGAATCTATGCCAATTTTCATCTTATTTGATACTCAAACAGGATATCTTTACGGCCACCTCTTCGCGACTGGACCAGAAGATCCTTTCCTCCAGGAAGTCATTCAATGGTGGGGACAATACTGTTCAAATGCCCCAATCGGCGTTGATTACCCAGGTCTCACCCAACACACACAACCAGCCGAGAGCCTTTCGTCCAATTAACGGAATCTGAAAAGTAAGGAATCAGGAGCAACACCGTCAGTCATGTTCTTCACACCCTCACTCCTAACGACTCACTCTTGCTTCTCATGTTTACTGTTCACAATCGGATCAAGGCAATTCTGCCCAAATAGCTAAGCCTGACCGAAACACGAGCATCGAATCGGACAAGTGAAGAATAAGCACGCTGTCATTGATCTGAATATCCGCTATAGCATCGCCCACGGGAAGATCTCGTGGGAAAAACCCCCCAGTGAATGAGGAAAATCCTAACGCCCTTCGGTTCGTGACAAACACGGCAATAGAATCTTTAACGGCACGCTGTTGCAACGTTTCACCAGCACTGAAAGCTTCACGCTTCCATCGTCCGCGATCACTTTGAAATCCATACATTGCGCGCTCACCATGGACAATGATCATTCGAGACGTCACGGTCCATTTGAGAATATGTTCTGCCGTGGAGGTAGGAACTGAGACCCATCGCTGGAGCAAACCCGAAAACCCTAACAATCGTTCGGTCGTTTGAACAAATCCCGTGACCCCCTTCGCTTCAATTGTTAAGACTTCTTCACCAGCGCCTAGGGCCTGACGCGCAATTCCTTCTCTCGACGTTAAACCAAACACCTGCCCTTGGCCAGTCGTAATGCTCACACGATCTGTGAGCACTTTCTGTGCGGTACTCACGCCGGCCCAGACTCCAAAGATTAAACTCCCGATTACAGTCAATGAAAGGACGATCTTCATTCCACCGCACTCGTATCGATCTTGGCTAGCGGTAATCCCAAGGGACACCTCGTTCGCCTGCCATAATAGGCCCCAAGATGTCCCGCATCAATTGTGTTCCATTACCTTGAGACCCCCACAGACCCGTCAGGCTGATGAGAAAATCATACTGCTTTCGGTCCTGAAACTGAACATACGACAGCCCAACTGAAAAACAACGGCAAGGATTCTGATACAGAGCAACAACATCCAATTCTGAAGTCTGGCCGGTGCGCAAGTCATGAAACCAGCGTGAACCAACCGTGATTCCACCGGGCAACCGGATCCCTCCCGCAGCCGTGAGAAACAGAATTTTTTCTGTAGGCGCCAACACTTCGTTGAACGAGAGGGGATTCCAAATATCTCCACGACGAGTACGGGAACCAAACCGTGAGTATCGTTGACCTACTGAGAGATACCATCTTTGCTGACCCTGAATCACTCCATCCACATTGAATTGCGTAAATTCTCTCTGCTTCCGATCATAAAAGGCATCCACGTTCAGATTAAAAGCCGAGAGAAAGTCTTGGCCACTTAAAGGTTGATGAAAGACTCCACGAGTCCAAATATTTGAAAACTTAGACGCCAGTGGAGGTGGATTCCCTACATGATAACTTTGCGCGAGTAACAAATCTAACCATGTAGTTGATGCTGCGTTGCGACCTTGATGGCTCAAGCGATTATTCAGGGAATATGTGACAAGACTCTTATTGATCAAGTCATCAACCGCATCGATTTGCACCAATTCGGACTGTCTGGTTTGTGGAACAAACTCGTAGATCACACGAGGTTCAATGGAATGCCTCAACCAATTTCCTTCACCCACCTTAAAGCGCCTGGTCAATTTACTAAATGCTTCACCCGCAGCCCAATACGTTCCTCGATGTTGACGTGACCTGTCAGTCTGGCCACGAGAATACGCCACTTCTCGAAATTTAAACTGCGGTCGGAAGCCCACGATATGGCCCACATGGAGACCCTCCAGAGACAGTCCAGGCAAGAAGTCTACGCGACTAACTTTAAATCCTTCCTCCCTCCAAAAATGGACAAAGGTTGTATCTGATGTGAGTTCAAGAGGACTACCCAGAAGACCAGGAAGAAACAATCTGTGGCCGACTTCCGGTAGTCGTTGAAATGTCCTATCCCCTCCCGTATTCAGCGGTTGAAGATACTGCCCCCAGAGATATAACGCTCCATGATCTAGACGCTGCAACAACGTGAGATTCGACTCCTGACTCGGTAAGGCTCGTTGCACACCAGAACTACTCAGATCTTGCAAAAAATCACGATCCGTCGAATAGTTCAGATTCATGCGAAAGGAGAGATCTGGATTAAATTGTTGCGTGTGTGCACCACGAAACTGAAAACGTTTTCGACCCTGATCAGTGTCATTTAAGGCATTCATGAGCCATTGGCCTTTGGCCCTCCGACTCCAGACATACCGATAATTTAAATCACCACCGTACCCTCGTTCAGTCAAAATTTGCGGAGAAATAGTGAGATCTTGACTCGGATCAATAGCCCAAAAAAAACTTTGTCGATATTTGAAACCAAACTGACTGTTGTAGCCGGGTGTCGGAATTAATAATCCAGACTTGCGGTCGGCACCCAACGGATATTGAAAGGTCGGGAGCGGAATGATGGGAACATCATTCACATTGAACCAGACGCCTTTACCAAACAAACTATCCTCATAATCTAAATCGACATCATCGAATGTGAATCGCCATGCGGGAATCTCACCATCCTTCGCATCACAATTGGTAAATGAGCCATCTTTGATCCGATAACGTGTTTCAGAAAAGCGCTGGAGTCGACGCCCCGTCACAAACGAATTCCGTTCTTTTCCGAAGATCTTGCCAGTCGTCAACACCCCGGCTTCCGTATTCATATTGAGTTCAAGTCGTTCCGACCACACATCAGATTGGCCATCACGAAGATGCACATGGCCGATCGCAATGAGACGCCCGGTTAACTTCTGAAGCGTCGCGTCATCAGCAGTCAGTCGCACGGCACCACGTGTCATATCCACGGCTCCGATCGCATGATATTCTTCTCTTTCTTGATCATACTCAATTCGATCAGCCGTAATTTCAACCGGCACCCCTCGAGAACTCGAGGCATTCACTTCCGATTTTTCAGGAGGCGCCTCTGCATACAGAACAGTGGGGAGAGAGAAGAGCACAGCGAGGAGTATCGACGGACATAACACATGAGGTAGGTGTCCGAGAACTTTCATGCTTGAACCGTTGAGGATTCTGCCAATGCAAGGTGTTGGATAATTTCTCCAACGAGAAACAATGAGCCAGTGACACAAACCAGATCAGAGGGATCAGCCGTATCTCGAACATGGCAATAGGCTGCCCATGGCGAGGGAATCACGAAAAGTTCCACATCACGTCCCTGTACAGCTTGCGCAAGAACATCAGCAGGCACAGCCCGATCCATGTGGGGTTGTGTGACAATCAAAGAGTCAACTAGAGGAAGTAAGACACGCAAAAATTCGTCAAGATTCTTATCTTGCATCATCCCGAGTATGACAATCAGTTTACGGCCAGGACAATCATGAAGTTGCGCTTGTAGAAAGTCAAATAGCGCTTGCCCACCTAATGGATTGTGAGCTCCATCCAACATGATCGTCGGGTAATGCTGTGTGACTTCCAAACGGCCTTTCCAGCGAACATGTTGCAAGCCGGTCTGGATGGCGTCAGAAGAAAGAGGCAATCGCTCCGAGGTGGCTGATTCCAGCAACGCCAAGGCATTGCCTGCATTGTGCATCTGATGTCGCCCTAATAAATTCGTCTGCAAATCCATGGATGTATCTCGAAGGCCACGATAGGTAAAGGCTGTTGGGCTGATTGCGGAAATGGAAAAATCTTGCTCAGCTCGATACAATGGAGCATCGAATTGTTGCGCACGGCCTTCAAAAACCTGACTCACGTCCTCAGGCATCTTCCCCACAACCACTGGGACTTTTTTACGAATAATACCGGCTTTTTCTTGCGCAATGGCCTGAAGGGTCGAGCCAAGATATTGTTCATGGTCAAGGCCAATTCCTGTAATCAGTATACCTAATGGATCCAAGACATTGGTGGCATCAAATCGTCCACCTAACCCCACTTCGATAATGGCCACGTCAACAGATTGATTTCGAAAATGCTGAAAGGCCATGGCTGTCGTCAGCTCAAAAAAAGTGAGGGAGCCAACAGGACCAGCAACTCGCCGAATATGCTCCGTCAATTGGCACACGCTTCCTTCTGAGATATCCTCATTGTGCACTCGTATGCGCTCACGGAAATCTACCAGATGCGGTGACGTGTACAGGCCAACGCGATAGCCTCCCGCTTGTAACATGGCCGCCAACATTGCCGCCGAAGAACCTTTCCCATTGGTTCCCGCAATATGAAGCGTCGGATACGTGCGCTGTGGATGGTCTAAACGATGAAGAATATCAGTGATGGCCTCAAGCCCAAGCTTGACGCCAAACCGATGGAGAGAAAACAGATAGGCCAGTGTTTCTGAATACGTGAGCACAAAATCGCCAAATGACAGACACGAGAAGAACAGGCAGGAGACCTACGCAGATATGGCAAGAGCTCCACAATGGGTCAGCAGAGTGGCCAGTGTGGTTTTAAGAACTTTCCGCTCGACAATTTGATCAACCATGCCATGGTCCATTAAAAACTCAGCACGTTGAAACCCTTCAGGAAGCCGTTGTTTGATCGTTTGTTCAATCACTCGTGGACCTGCAAAACCAATGAGTGCTTTCGGTTCAGCAAGAATCACATCTCCTAACATCGCCACACTTGCTGTTACTCCGCCAAAGGTGGGGTCCGTCAATAAGACGATGTACGGTAATCGAGCTTCCTGAAGATTGGCGATCGCCGAAGCCGTTTTCGCCATTTGCATCAGAGACAAGGTTCCCTCTTGCATCCGAGCTCCACCAGAAGTCGTCACTAGCACAAACGGAATTTGCGCAAGCAATGCTTGATCAATAGCTCGGCAAATCTTTTCTCCCACAACTGAACCCATACTCCCACCCATAAACGAAAAATCGAAGATGCCAATCGCAATCGGAATATCCGCCACATGACAACGACCAGTGCGAATCGCTTCCTGCTTTGCTGTCTTACGCTGAGCATTGCGAACACGGGTTTGGTAAGGAAGTGTGTCTTCAAATTGTAACGGATCACCAGGAATGAGGTTCGCATCCCACTCCTGGAACGTGCCGACGTCAGCAAGCAACTCCACTCGTTCCTCTATCGACATAGGGAAATGGTAATGGCATTTCGGGCAGACCTTGAGGTTTCGATCCACTTCACGTTTAAAGATAGTTGCACGGCAGACCGTACATTTAATCCACATCCCTTCCATGATGTTGACAGGATTCCCTTTGGCATTTTCCTGTTTACTCCGCTTAAACCATCCCATCGATGCACACGTCCTATCTTGTCATGAAGACCATAAATTCAGCCATTAAATAATATGTAACGTCAGGGAAGGGAACGAGAGAATATGTACGATGCATGCAACATTCTATCTCAATTGATCAATCAAAAAACATTAACATAGGGTGTGGTACCCGGCAAGAAATATTTAGCAGGCAAGGAAAGATGAACGGAGAACACCGCCGTCAGGTGAAGCACAAGAAAAGGGAAGACAACTCAGCCGCCCCTGGCATGCATCTCCAAATGTGGGTCTTGTCGCAATCGATCAATATCAATAAATTGACCTCGACCGGTGCTGGATTCGAGCTCTTTGCGTTCCTCCGCACCACGATCTCGACGCGTCTCCCAGACCGATTGAATCATGGAGACCAAATCCTCACGAGAACGTCTGTCTCGGATCGGCTTTCGTAAATCCAGACCAGATTTGGCGTAGAGACACAGAAGCCACATCCCATCAGCCGTCAAGCGGCTGCGATCACAGGTGGAACAGAAAGGCATCGTCGTAGATGGGATAATGCCAAAGGTGGCTCCATCAGGAAGACGAAATCTCTGGGCAGGAGCTGAACTGATCTCAGTCACAGGCTCAATCGGCCCATAATATTGGGTGAGCATCGCAAGAATTTCTTTGCGTGAAAGGACTTTATCCGCCGACCAATCGTTCGCTCCACCAACATCCATATATTCAATGAACCGCACTTCCCCATTGACTCGCTTGCCATACTCAATGAGTGGAATAAGTTCGTCGTCGTTATAGCCCTTCATCGCCACGGTGTCTAACTTGAATCCACTAAACCCGACCCGTCCAACCGATTCAATACCTTCAAACACCTGGGCCAAGGTATCTCGGCGAGTCAAGGCCTTAAACCGTTCCGGCTTCAACGTATCCAGGCTCACGGTCACACGGTGCAACCCTGCATCAAAAAGATTCTGCGCATGTTCTGCCAGCAACACCCCATTGGTGGTCATCGCAATATCTTTAATGCGAGTATTTTTCTGAAGCATGCCAATCAAGGACGCCAAATCTTTTCGGAGAAGCGGTTCTCCACCAGTAATTCGAACTCGATCGACACCCTGTTCCGAGAAGAGATCCGTCAGAAACACAATCTCTTTAAACGTCAGTAGGGTTTCACGAGGCAACCAGACATATTCTTCTTCGGGCATACAATACTGACAGCGTAAGTTGCACCGATCGGTGACAGACACTCTTAGGGATCGTAACGGTCTGCCAAACAAATCTTTCGCAGGCTCAGGCGAGGCGTGTTGGTTACTCATAGGATTTTTGAATGATAAGGTTTTTCATAAGCAAATAAATCCAGAGAAATATTGGATGGGAAAATTTTTGGTTCGATTCAAAAATGTCGTCCAGCCAGGCCGCTGGCAGCTTTCTTCAACAAACCACGTTTGGACATTAGGGATGTTCCTCAACCCAGACATCACCCTGTGGCGTGTATTCCATTTTCCAGATCGGCGTAATTTTCTTCAGTTCATCAATACACCATTGGCAAGCCTTGAAGGCATCGGCTCGGTGTTGAGCTCCAACAATGATCAACACAATATTTTCACCAATTTCGATGGGCCCGTAACGATGAAGGACCAAGGCTTCAATAATGTCAAAATCTTGCAACGCACGCTCGCGAATTTCCTTCAGCTTCTTCTGAGCCATACCTTCATAATGTTCGAAAGCCATGGAACTCACATCATGGCCCTTTGAGTGATCGCGGGCCGTCCCCAAAAACATCGCAATCCCACCAATCTTCGTAGATCGAGCTCGCACGCGTTCTAATTCCTGATCAATGGAAAAATTTCCCTCTTGAACGCGAACCAGCATGTCTGCGTCTGTTTCAACAGCCATAGCGCACCTTTCTCAGTTCAAAACGATAGCATTGCGAATGTTCACGATTATGTCCCACCCGCAAATGGCGGCAACAGCGCAATTTCATCTGATTCCACAAGCGCCGTTTCCCAATGAGCAATTTCCTGATTCACGGATACCACGACTTTTTTCTGCTGGAGCAGCTTACCTAATTCCGGATATTCTATTTGCAAACAATCAACAAGATCTTTGACCAGCGCGCCATCTGACAAGGGTACTTCTAACATGTTGCTCCCTGCCACTAAGGTTTTCAACATGCCAAAGAGTCTAACCTGAACCATCGTCAAAGCTCTAACTTTCTCTGATGAAGAAACACACCCACAGAGACGTTAACCCGCAACCGCATCGCGTTGATACAGACCGGATTTCCCACCCGATTTCGATACCAAAAAAATCTCACCGAACTCCATGCCCTTATCGACCGCCTTACACATATCATAAATCGTCAGAGCAGCAACTGAGACCGCTGTCATGGCCTCCATCTCCACCCCTGTATTTCCCGTCGTTTTCACCGTGGCTTCAATTGAAATAGAGCAACGACCTGAGGCATTCGGTTGAGTATCTTCAGAAAAATTCACATCCACGCCGGATAATAATAAAGGATGGCACATGGGAATCACGTCAGGCGTCCGCTTGGCCCCCATGACTCCAGCCACTTGAGCGACTGCCAGCACATCCCCTTTGGCAATGCGACCTTCTTGAATTCTTTCAAGAGTTTCCGGCAGCATCCAGACCTTCCCTTGGGCTACGGCCACACGTGCAGTGGCTTGCTTATCGGTCACATCCACCATGCGTGCTCGACCCGATTCATTAAAATGCGTCAATTGACTCATCATTCACCTAAGGATGACAGAATGAAAATTTCGGAAATGCTTGAAAACTTTAAAATTATAGAGAGGGATGAAAACCTTGGTCAAGCAAAATAAGGGTCTAATTTGGCTTGACAACGGCCCAAGGTCGCCCTATAAAACTCCCCATCAGTAAGCACCACCAGATAAAGGAAACCTCATGGAACAAACGGCAACACCCAACCCGACCCTTGCGAAAAAGAAACTCGGCTTACTCCTGTCAACTGCCCCCGACAATCCGAATGCCGAGACGGTCTACCAGCTGTCCAAAACAGCCTTAGACAACAAGGTCGATACCTACCTCTATTTCATTGATGAAGGAGTCCTCAATCTGAAGGATCCCCGGTTTGCGGAATTGGGCAAGGCAGGATTAAAACTGTTCGTCTGTGCGTACGGATGCCAACAGCACAACATCTCAACAGACGGCTATGGCAAAGAAGTCAATTTTTGCGGCCTCGTCATCCTTTCGAACATCATCGACGGCTGCGACCGCTTCCTCGCTTTTAATTAGTATTTCCCCATTTCCTTTCAAATAACTTCCCGTCGTCATTCCCGCAATCTTTTTGCGGGAATCCATCTTGGTATGTATTTACTTAACGGCATATCAATTAAACCTGATGCAGCGATATCTCCAACATTGGAGTTTCAATGCTTCCAGATATTGCCGGGTTTCGTCCGCATCACAGAAAATCGATCAGGCACTCTTTGGAGCATTATGATTCTGCACAACGACAATGTCGGTGAAAGTTGATTGAGTAGGCTGGCTAGACAGACCCCAATTCAGAGCCTGGCGTCACATTGATCGACGAGCGACATGGACTGCATCATTTGTTCAATCTGCGGGCGATATTCTTGATAGGTAGCTTTTGTGCTTCCAGTAAACGTGATGTGCCACGTGTCCTTCCCACACAATAATCTGACACTACTGCTATAG
>JAJDBS010000237.1 GCA_029261235.1 Nitrospirales bacterium | reverse complement strand
ATAGTTCGTCGACGAAAGAACCGATATCTTTTATTAAACGAGGAGGTCCCAGGGCATGCTCATTCCGATGGTCATTGAACAAACGAATCGTGGTGAACGGTCATATGATATTTATTCTCGCCTCTTAAAAGATCGGATTATATTCATCGGGGCTCCGATCGACGATATGTTTGCCAATGTCGTCATTGCTCAACTTTTGTTTTTGGAAGCCGAAGATCCAGAAAAAGATATTCATCTCTATGTCAATTCTCCAGGAGGAAGTGTGACGGCGGGAATGGGGATTTATGACACGATGCAATACGTCAAATCTCCTATCAGCACCATTTGTTTGGGCCAAGCCGCGAGTATGGGTGCGTTACTGTTGACCGCAGGAGCCACGGGCAAGCGGTTTGCCTTGCCTAATGCACGAGTGATGATTCATCAACCTTTAGGCGGTTTCCAAGGGCAGGCGACAGAAATCGATATTCATGCACGAGAAATCTTGAAAATTCGTGAACGTTTGAATCAAATTATGGCGCACCATACCGGCCAGGCATTGGAAAAAATTGCGCATGATACCGAACGTGATTATTTTATGTCTGCTGAAGAAGCCAAAAATTATGGTTTGATTGATGAAGTGATTGTACGCAGCACAACCAAGAGCTCCAAAGATGATGATAAGCCTGCAGCTAAGGGTAAAGATAAAGCTTAAAGATTAAGCTTACGGGAGGATTTTGTTATGGCGCGACAATCCAAGTCTGATGCTAATCTTCGTTGCTCATTCTGTGGGAAGAGCCGTGATCAAGTTCGAAAACTTATTGCTGGCCCGACCGTCTACATTTGTGACGAATGTGTCGGTCTCTGTAATGAGATTATTTCAGAAGACTGGCAGGAATCGCGCCAAGAAATATCCACGAAACTTTGTAAGCCTCTGGATATTCATCAGCATTTGAATCAATACCTCATTGACCAAGATCGAGCCAAGCGTGTGCTTTCTGTGGCCGTCTATAATCATTATAAACGGATTGCGGCAAATGAAACAGGAGATGTTGAACTACAAAAAGGGAATATTCTCATTGTTGGGCCAACGGGGACAGGGAAGACGCTCTTCGCTCAAACCTTGGCCCAGTATTTAGACGTACCCTTTACGATTGCCGATGCGACGACGCTGACTGAGGCAGGTTATGTCGGAGAAGACGTAGAAAATATCATTCTCAAGCTGTTACAGGTCGCCGATTATGATGTAGAGCGCGCTGAACGCGGGATCGTGTACATCGATGAAATCGATAAAATTACGCGCAAAGCCGATGGTCCGTCCATTACCCGTGATGTTTCTGGAGAGGGTGTTCAGCAGGCGCTCTTAAAATTGGTCGAAGGGACTGTCGCGAATGTGCCGCCCCAAGGAGGGCGCAAACACCCTCATCAAGAGTTTATTCAAGTAAACACGACGAACGTGTTGTTTATCTGTGGGGGGGCGTTTGTTGGATTAGATGCGATTATCGAGAGGCGACTGAACCAAAAGCGCATGGGCTTTGGGGCCAATGTGCAAGCACGAGGCAGCAACAAAATAGGGGATTTGTTTTCGAAAGTGGAACCAGAAGATTTGTTGCAGTATGGCCTGATTCCAGAATTTGTCGGCCGGTTGCCCGTGATGGCGACTCTTGATGAGTTAGATGAGTCGGCGTTGGTTCGAATTTTGACGGAACCCAAAAACGCCTTGATTAAGCAATATCAAAAGCTACTGGCATTTGATGAAGTGAAGCTTAAGTTTACGGAAGGTGCGCTAGTGGAGATTGCCCGAAAGGCGTATTTGCAAAAGACTGGTGCGCGTGGTCTCCGCGCGATCTTGGAATCGATTATGCTCAATGTGATGTATGACATTCCATCTCAGCCTGAGGTGAAGGAGGTCATGATTACTGAAGAGGTGATTCAAGGCAAGGGCGAACCGATTAAGGTGTTTGAGCATCAGAAGGCTGTGAAGCCTGCAGTTGGTTCATAATCTTTTCTCTTTTTCCGCTGTCTCCTCATTCCCCACATTTCTTGTCACGACAGACCACTTGGGTCCCCATCTGCTTCTTCTACTTTTAGATCAAGAGTGGTGGTTGGCATTGAGGGCATGCCTGATTGATGGGTTTATCACAAATTGCAAAGGTACAAGTGGGCTGTGTTGAAAAAAGCCACCAGTGGTGCTCTGGACAAGACTCTCTTTGTCATACAAATTGTTATAGAGCTGTTTCTGGAAAATTCGCGATTGAGATTCCGGGTAGTTAATTAGTGGGGTTAGGGCTTGAGTGAAAATAATTTGCGAGTATTTTCAACAAGACTTGGGTCAGATTGGGATGGAATCATTGAGGAAGAACCGAGGGATAGCAGAGATATGGTGTGGTTTTTCTGATAGAGGCGCATTCAAAGATGGCCCGAAGATTAGCTGCAAAATGTCCTAGTTATTTTCACTCAAGCCTTTAGAGCTTTTTGACCTTACGCGCTGATTTTTTTGCAGGCGATTTTTTGGCAGCCGATTTCTTGGTCGTGGTAGTCTTCGCAGGCACTTGTTCGCTCTTCGCGGCTTGGGCGTCTCCGGCCTTGGGCTTGCGGGCTTCAAATTCGAAGCCGACTTTTCCGTCATCCCCACGTTTCAGGTACGCCTTGAACTTGCGACGGGTTCGTGATGAAATAAATCCCATCAGCAGTTCGGTTCTGCCTTCGCTCAGCAATTTTCGGATCTGAGTGGGTTCGATTTCCTGTTGTAATATGACTTTGCCCGTTCGAAAGTCGCAGGTCTTGTTCGGGCCGACTGCCTTTTCACAGGTATAGTTCATTCCGTGTTCATAAACCGAGCCCTGACACTTTGGACAACTTCCCATTGATTCCTGGGAAGAAAAATCAACCGGCTCACTGTTTGCATCGTCATCATTTTGACCGAAGTCAAATTCAAGTTTGTGTTCATCTGTCAGTTTGAGAATTGCCGCAAATGGTCGGCCAAGTCGACTACGGAATCCCTGCAGCGGACCAACGGTGCGTTCCGTAATCAGAGTTTCTGCTTCAGTTACTTCCAATTGACGGCTGCCAGGAACTTTTGAAATTGAAAAGTCGCACTGTGTGCAGGCGAACCGTTTATAGTTTTCTTTGACCAAGGCGCCGCATTTGGGACAGGGTGATTGCAATGTTGCGTAATCGCCTGGAATGGTTGTTGCTCCGTAGTTTTTGGCCTTTGCAACCATTTGTTCTACGACCTTGCCAATTTCTTGCATGAACGCTTCGCGGTCCAATTGACCACGTTCTATTTGTGAAAGCTTGCTTTCCCATTCGCCGGTGAGTTCCGGCATCGTGAGTTCGGTCACTCCCAGTCCGCGCAATAAGGTCAACAGTTGAAAGGCCTTAGTGGTGGGCATCAGTGACTTTTCACTGCGTAATAGATAGTTCTCGCCAATCAAACCTTCGATGGTCGCGGCGCGGGTTGCTGGCGTGCCAAGGCCTTTGCCAGACATGGCTTCGCGTAAGTCATCATTATCAATCAGCTTGCCGGCGCCTTCCATCGCAGAAAGCAATGTGGCTTCGGTATATCGGGCCGGTGGTTTGGTCGACAGGTCGCGAACTTCAATGTCGCTGACCGTGGCTTGTTCATGCTCACCAACTGCGACGAGTGTGCCCTCACCAGCAATGGCTTCACGGCCGTAAATGGCCAACCAACCCGGCTTGACCATCACTTTGCCTTCCGTCTTGAAGTGGTGCTGGGCAATCTGGGAAAGACGGGTGGTGTTTCGAAACTCTGCAGGTGGGAAAAACACCGCCATGAATCGACGC
>JAJDBS010000236.1 GCA_029261235.1 Nitrospirales bacterium | reverse complement strand
TTGAGAGGATTTGACCTGGAGACGTCGATAGATTTTATTCATTTGAGAAAATCGTTGACCTTCTCGATCTTCTTGACCATAGGCCTTCACAATTCTTATTCCCGTAAATGCTTCTTTGAGGACTGACGCCATGCTCCCAATTGATTCCTGCCCTCGAGTAGAAAGTTTTCGAATACGCTTCCCGACACGAACCAAGACAAAGATGGACAGCGGCAACACCACTAACACCACCGTTGCCAATTTCCAATTTTGGTAAAATGCCACACCAATCAACACCACAAAGGTCAAACCTTGTTGAAAGATGTCCTTGAGAACACTCGGAATCGCATTCGCCATTTCATTCACATCACTCACGACGCGTGCCATCAACCGACCTGAGCTATTCGCATCATGAAAACGTATAGGCAAGCGTACAATATGAACAAATAATTGTTGCCGAACGTCAGCAATCAGCCATTGTCCGACATAGCCCATCAAATAGGATTGCCCATAAGAAAAACCGGCTTTAAAGATTGTGACTCCCAAGAGGGCAAGAGGCAGCGTCACCCGAGACTCAGCATTGAAATCAATGAAAATATCTTGTAACAGGGGAGCGACCAACATGGCCGTGGCCCCTTGGCCAGCTGCGACACCAGCAGAGCAGATAACGGCAAGAAACAATCTGAGCTTATACGGCTTCAGATACTGGACGATACGCCATAAAATATTCATAGACGAATCTCTGTCAAAATTAATTCTGCAGCACGCTTTGATGCTCCAGCACTCCCTAAGGAATTTCGAAGATCCTGAAAGGATTGCTTCATCTCACGCTGCCGAGACGAATCCCCTAAAATTGAGAGCGCTTCTTGAGCAATATTCTTGGCCGTGGCTCGCTCCTGAAGTATTTCCGGAACCAGCTCTTTTTCAGCTAAAATATTCACCAGTCCTATATAAGGAATTGTAACCAGTCGTTTCCCTATTTCATAGGTAAGGGGCGACGTCCGATAGACGATAACCATCGGCGTCCCAATCAACGCGGCCTGAAGCGTTGCTGTCCCTGAAGCCACGAGTACGAGATCCGAAACCGCAAGCACCTCATTCGGCTTCCCTTTGATGAGTTTCACTAAAGGCGAACTGTCGAGAATCGGCTCGAAGATGGAATCACTTAGTGAGTCAGCTTGAGCCACCACGATTTGCAGCCGCGGATACTGTTGTTGAATGAATTGGCATGCCTCTAATAATGTAGGCAAAAGGGCTTGGACTTCTTTTTTCCGACTACCGGGTAAGAGTCCAAGTACCATCTCTCCAGGCTTTAAGTCTAATGCCTTTCGCTCCGCCTTTATATCGTATGATCCTGGCAGCTCATCCAAGAGAGGGTGGCCGACATAATCACATGCGATTCCCTCCTTACGGAAGAAGGCTTCTTCAAACGGCAAAATGGCTAACACATGCTTCACAACTTTACGAATCAGGGAAAGTCGACGACGCCCCCAAGCCCACACCTGCGGAGCAATGTAATAAATAATCTTTTGTGAGGCTTTGGCGGCGACCTTCGCGAGACGGAGATTGAGCCCAGGACTATCAATGAGCACGATCGCATCAAATGGCGTTTCCTTCACCAATGCCGATAGCTGACGCAACGTCTTCCAACCTACCCATAATTGCCGGATACCTGGTACGCCCATCGCGTCAACTCGATCAATATTTGGGAGCAATCGCACTCCAGCGCGAGCCATATGCCCCCCTCCAACCCCGACGAGATCGATGGACGGTTCCAATTTCCGGAGAGCGATGGCTAGCTTCGCGCCATGAATATCTCCAGACGTCTCTCCTGTTACAAGTAGAATGTTAGGCATTCAGAAATAGAATACACCACGATGGGCACAATCACACGATGAACGCTGTACATAAATGCCGTCAAACAGCTTGATGAATTAAGGACACGATATGACTCGCCATGCGTAACGCTTGAACGCCCTCTTCGCCAGAGACACCTTGAGTCGTCCCCGTTCCACGAATTGATTCAACAAAACACTCTAATTCTCTAGTTAAAGCATCATCTTCTGATGCAGAAATTTTTTGAGACTGAACTTCTCCAGCCATTGAGTCTGACACCTGACAGGTATTAATCACCGCATCCTTTGCTCCTAAATCAACAGAAATATAACAGTCGCGTTGATAAATCCTGATTTTTCTTAGACGTCCGGTTGAAATTCTGCTAGACGTCAAATTCACCAAGCACCCTGCCTCAAACAAGATCCGGACATTGGCAATATCAGGATGTTCCGTAAAGACAGGCATGCCTCGGGCTTCGATATGTTTCGTTGGCCCGAGGCCTAAAGACAAGATTAAATCGAGGTCATGAATCATGAGATCCCGCACGACATCCACATCCGTCCCTCGGGGTTGAAATGGACTAAGTCGATGACATTCGATAAAACCCGGTTCGTGAATAAACGGACGAACCTTATCGAGAATTGGATTAAACCGTTCAACGTGACCAACCTGAAGGATTTTCCCTTTATCCTTCGCCAGCTGAACTAAGATCTCCCCTTCTTGTTCGTCGTTCGTGATTGGCTTTTCCACAAGGACATGACACTCCTGGTTCAGGCAAGACTCCACAACAGGGAAATGCACAGAAGTCGGAACGGCAACGCTGACGGCATCAACTAAAGAGAGTAAGTGTTCAAGGTCTGGATAAAAAACGACATTGAATTCATCAGCAATCGCTTGCCCTCGTACTGCGTTCGTATCTGAGATACCGACTATGTTCACCGACGCAAGCGTCGAGTAAATTCTGGCATGATGTCGTCCTAAATGACCGACACCAATGACCCCAACTCGTAAAGACTGACTCATCATGTCTTGTTAATGGGAAATAGACGGAAGGAATTTATGCCATTATGCCTACAAGAACATTGGCAAAGGCACTCACTGAACACACTCACGCTCATTCAATCATAGCTTAGACTGCAGAGGCTTTTCCAATTATCGCAATCCCAGCCTCTTTGGCCTGAGAGAACACATCTTCACGGTCCAAAATGACAGTCCGTCCTGCTTCTATGGCCAGGACAGATGCTTGGGCAGCCACCATGGTTTGTATCGTTTTCGGACCGATAGCTGGCAAATCAAACCGTAAATCCTGATGTGGCTTACTACGTTTAACCACAACCCCACCCTGGCCGCCTAGGTTACCGCCGCGCGTAATGGCCTCATCCGTCCCTTCGACAGCTTCGACCGCTACGATCACACGATTTTTGACCACGACACATTGCCCAATATCCAGCCGCCCCAGTGTTTCCAACGTCTCCCATCCGAATTGAATATCGTCTTCTTCCTTCTTATTCGGCTTTTTTTTGGTGAGGTAGCCTTCTTCGGCAAGAATACTTTCCAGACCAAATGTTGATTCACAAATTTCAATTCCCTCGCCTTCCAGTTCTCTCGCGACCTCGCGAAGAATGGCATCATCTTTCCAATGTTTTAATCGGCTAAAAATAGCTAAGGCTCGGAGATCAGGACGAAGAGTGGTAAACACATTCGTCTTTTTAATCCCGCCTAACATCACAGCTTGGCGGACACCGTCTTGCTTGAGTGCAGCCAGTGCTTTACTGAACTGCCCAAGTTTCAGCCAATGAATGCGTTCAACGTAGGATTCAAGCTCGGGAAGGGTCGAGCCAAGAAGGGCAATAGCGGAAACAGTAAAACCTAACTGCCGAACATTTTCGGCAAAAATGATCGGAAATCGCCCATCCCCTGCAATCAATCCGATAGGGCTACCATCATCAGACGGCTTCACAGTCTACTCTCATGGGATGAGCACATTCCCTATTCTTCATCACCATCAAGTTCTCGAGAAGAAACTTGGCAAATGCCTCGACTCGTACTTTCGAGAAAGGTGAGCAAGCTCAAAACATCCGTACTCTCACCATATTCATTTTTAGCCAATTTAATGGCATCTTGGAGACGGTGGCCCTGTCGGAACACCAATTCGAAGGCGGCTTTGAGGGTCTCCATTCTTGCGGCAGAAAATCCATGCCGTCGCAACGCGATCGTATTCAATCCGAACATCTGTGCCCGATAGCCTCCAGCAGCTCGAACGAACGGCGGCACATCCCGGCCCAAGGCCGAGCAGCCACCGACCATGGCATATTCACCAATCCGTACATATTGATGCACGCCAACTAATCCACCGATGACCACCGAATTGCCTACGGAAACATGTCCGGCTAAGTTCGCAGCATTCGCCATCACAATATGATTGCCAAGCTCACAATCATGCGCTACATGTGTATAGGCCATTAAAAAATTATGATGTCCAATTCGTGTCGTCCCATTACCGAAAGCTGTTCCACGATTGATCGTCACATTTTCACGAATAATATTGTGCTCACCAATGCTCACTTTCGTCGGTTCATCTTTATATTGCAAATGCTGAGGAGGGGTCCCAATAGACACAAAAGGAGAAATCTTACAACACCGTCCTATATCCGTGTGCCCTTCGACACAGACATGCGCTGACAACTCAGTTTGGTCGCCAATCGTGACATGCTCACCGATCACGCAGTAAGGACCAATACTCACCTCTTCTCCAACATTCGCCTTTGAATGCACAATCGCTGTGGGATGAATATTCATGATACCTTCATATCAAGATTAGATAATGTGAGAATCCCAAGACGACAAGCCCGAACTCTTGGGCACTGATTCTATACTATGCCGACACCTCTTCATCTGTGACCATGGCCGTCATTTCCGCCTCACAGACTAACGATTCATCAACGACAATGCGCCCGCTCATTTTCCAAAACGGACCTTTTCTCCGCAAGACTTCAACTTCCACGCGCAATTGATCACCTGGAACAACTGGGCGTCGGAACTTGGCTTTTTCAATGCCAGTGAGAAAAACCGTCGGACGACCTTTTCCTTCGGCTGTTTTTCTCGCCAAGACACCACCCGTTTGTGCCATGACCTCTAAAAGTAACACCCCTGGCATAATGGGTTGACCAGGAAAGTGCCCTTGAAAAAACTGCTCATTAGCCGTGACATTTTTGATACCGACAATCCGCTTTGCGGCCTCGATCTCAAGAATCCGATCAACCAAGAGGAATGGATAACGATGGGGCAATAATGTTTGGATATCGAGTATATTAAGCTCCTCTTGAGCCATAGGGATTTCT
>JAJDBS010000235.1 GCA_029261235.1 Nitrospirales bacterium | reverse complement strand
TTAGTTCGTTTTTTTGATTATTAACTCACAGTTTCCAAGGAGGAGCAACATGCGGAAGGTAGGGATTATTGGAGCAGCTATCATTCTTGCAAGCTCGGTTGGCGTAGCATTTGCGCAAGAACGTGCACCTCAGCACGTCGGGTATGGTACGGGTGTTGGTGATTCACAAGGCGTCGGCGACAGATCACGGGTTATGGACGAAGGGGACATGTTACGGTATCTCTCAGCCGCAGAAACCGTTCAAGGTGAACTTGTGGCTGTGAACAAAGCAGGTGGCCTGATGTATCTTGACATGGGCGGAAGCTCACAAGATGAACGTCAAAGCCTGACAGGTTCAATGAACATGCAGCCATTGTATTTTGACGATAACACGAACATGGAAAGCGTCAATGCGATGTCCAGGGGCGATTATGTTCAGGTTCAAGTCCGCCAGGAAGTCACGGAAGCGCAAAAGTTTTCAACGGGTCGAAAAATAGTTCAAGAAGTGTATCTTATGGATAGAAGCCAATTGTTGGGTGGAGCTGACAATGTTGACTTTGGTGGTGGATTCGGTCAACGTCCAGATCCGTCTAATTACAGAGGTCTTTCTATCAACCATGGTGGGAATACCGGTGCTCCAGCGGGTGGTTCGCAACCTGGTCAAGTTATGACAGGAATTAGCAGCCCAGTTGGTGCAACCACTGGTGCCGCTCCTTGCTGGCAATGTGCGCCACAACCAGACACAGTTAATGGACGAACGGATAAAACGATTGCCACTGATTACGGTGATAATCGCAACAACTTCAACAAGGGTACCGTTCAATAAGACCTTTCGATTAAGGTTTCGTTTTTAAAAGAGCGTGTCGGTTTCAAAGCCGACACGCTCTTTTGTTATCTGAGACAATTGTCGTGTATTTGATTGTGAGTGATCTTAACCAAAGAGAAAGATCTTGGAGGTCTAAAAAATGGAAGAGTTAGATCTCCGTGGTGTTATTTGCCCTTATAATTTCGTTAAAACGAAATTGAAATTAGATACGTTGGAAATTGGATCACACTTGGCCGTCTTATTAGACGAAGGGGATCCGATTATCAATGTTCCTAAAAGCATTATGAATGAGGGGCATGAGGTGCTGACACAAGAAAAAGTTGAGGCCTATTATCGCATCGTCATTCAGAAGGAAGATTCGTAGCAGAGTTAGGAGCAGCAAAAACGGTCTGTTTAGTTTTTCTTTGAGGTTGTCCCTGAATGACAAGCGTGATTTCCCCTTTGATCGTCTTCCCTTCGAGAGTTTGACAGAGTTCCTCCACATTTCCCCGCATGATTTCTTCATTAAGTTTTGTGAGTTCTCGAGTTAGGACGATTTGGCGATTTCCCATTGTTTTGTGTATGGCTCGTAATGTTTTGAGAATTCGGTGCTGTGTCTCAAAGACAATGATGGTCCCAATCTCGGGTTGGAGCTTTTCAAAGAATTTTTCCCTGACCCCTGGTTTTCGAGGGACAAAGCCTTCAAAAATAAATCGGTCAGTCGCGAGGCCTGACACACAGAGCGCGGCTAATACGGAAGACGGCCCTGGAATAGGAACCATGGGAATTTTCTCTTCTACCGCGTGCTTCACGAGATAGTATCCTGGATCTGAAATCAACGGTGTTCCGGCGTCACAGACTAATGCGACATCACTTCCTCCGCGCAGCCGATCTAACAGCACATCTGTCTTTTCTTCCTTGTTAAAGTCATGGTAGCTCGTCAGTGGCGTTCCAATTTGATAATAGGTACAGAGCTTTTGCGTTCGGCGCGTGTCTTCTGCCGCGATGATGGCTGCTTCTTTGAGAATTCGTATGGCCCGAAAGGATATGTCTTCCAGATTGCCAATAGGCGTACTGACGATATAGAGAATGCCACTCATAAAGATGGACTCAGGTGAAGAGGTTAAAAATCATGGTGAGGAGGACTCGCATCGTACTGGGGGAATCAATGATTGTCTAGGAGAAACTTTTTCTCATGCTTTCTCTGAAAAACAGGGTAACCTGTTGATTTTCTTGACCTTCTCTGGACGCAGATTTATACTCGAATTTGGGTGATTTTACTTCTACCTTAGGATCAATGTGGGTTATGTCTGAAGCATTGTCCTTTCTAACAATGGGTCTGTATTTTGGAGGCACGCTTCTCTTTCTTGCCTTTCTCCTCCATCGTTCTGACCTGTTGGTCAAAGTTGCTGTTTGGGTCGCTGGTGCTGGTTTTTTCTGTCATACGGCAGCGTTAAGTCTGGCTATTATCGACACTGGGCAGGTCCCGAGTATGACTTTTCGTGATGCCATGTCATTTTTTTCATGGGGATTGGTTTTAGTTTTTTTGGTTGTTGGATTAAAGCGAGGTCTGCAGGTACTTGGGGCCTTTATTTTACCTCTGGCTTTTCTCTCTTTAGTCTCCGCAACCTTAGCACCCGTCGAAGCAGGAACGATTGCTCCGGTCTTCCAGACGGTTTGGATTCATGTGACGTTGAGTATCTTGGGTACGATTGGGTTTGCTGTGGCGTTCGTGGCAGGATTGATGTATCTGATGCAGGAACGATTGTTAAAATCTAAGCAATTTAATGTCCTAAATTTTAAGCTCCCACCGTTGGATTTTTTGGATACGCTCAATCAGCGATCTATTCTCTTTGGCTTTCCCCTCCTGACACTCGGTATTCTCACCGGAGCGGTTTCGGCGCAATTAACGATTGGCTCCTATTTGAGTTGGAATCCAGAGCAAGTCTGGGCGCTGATTACGTGGGTGTTTTATTTTGTGGTGCTGATGGGAAGAGTGACCGTAGGTTGGCGGGCTAAACGTGCGGCTTACCTGACCATCGTAGGGTTTGCGGGAGTCATCTTGACCTTTATTGGCATTCTGATGAAAAGCCCTCAGGCTATCGCCCATTTATGAATATTATCGTGTTAGGGCTCAATCATCGGACCGCTCCGGTAGAACTTCGAGAACTCCTGGCGATTCCGGATAGTCGAATGGGAGAAGCCCTGACTCGACTGCGAGCCTATCCTGGTGTGAAGGAAGCGATGTTTTTGGGCACGTGTAACCGGGTGGAGGTGTATGCGGTTGTTGAAAAAGGAGAGTGGGGCTTTCGTAAGCTAGAAGATTTCTTAGTCGCGGCGCATTTTTCAGTTTCCACGGAAGATCTACTTCCACATTTGTATCGTTATAGTGATGAAGAAGCCATCTCTCATCTCTTTCGAGTCTCCGCGAGCCTGGATTC
>JAJDBS010000234.1 GCA_029261235.1 Nitrospirales bacterium | reverse complement strand
AATCTAATGGCGTCTTATCAATACAAAAGCGACAGACTCTCTTCCGTTGAAATAATCGTCCTTTTTCCACAGAAACTTCTCCTCCGATAAAAATTAGGGCATAGGCTCAGGATAATATTCTTCCGAATCATACGATGATTCCTCAGATACTCCAGACCCAGAACTCCCTGAAGATGTCTTTTTTGGCAAGAAAGTCACGGTTTGAGCTACCACCTCATGCTTACTTCTCTTTTGCCCATCATCTGTTTCCCAACGTCGCTGCTGAAGACGTCCATCAACGATCGCTCCATCGCCCTTATTGAGATATTGCCCACAATGCTCGGCTTGCCTCCCAAATACCACGATGTCAACATAGCATACTTCTTCTTTTGGTTCATCTGCCTGCCGATAACGTCGATTGACGGCCAACGGGAAATTCACAACGGGCGTCCCACTTGGGGTATAGCGTAGCTCAGGATTTTTCGTGAGATTTCCAATCAATATGACTTTATTGAATCCCACCATCGCCGGCATCCTCTCCCTCAGGTTGTTCAGATGGCTCCACCGGCACCAAGTCAGCAGGATTCACACAGACCGTCATAAACTTCATGACGTGATCTTCCATACGTTGAAAACGTTCCAACTCTGCAATGACCGTTGGTGGTCCTTCAAATTGAAGAGTAATGAATGTCCCTTTTTTTTCATGCTGTATATCGTATGCCAGCTTCTTCTTCCCGCTGTTCTCTACTTTCAATATATTCGACCCAGATTGGGTTAATATTTCCTGCATTTTATCAACTACCCGATCATTCTCAGTTTCAACTTGAACAGGCCGCAGGATGGATATTGATTCGTATAGTTTCATAACACCCTTTCTCGATGAATAATTGACGCGTGTATAGACAAAGCAGTCCCCTTGTATCAGAAAAGGGAAATTAAAGTACCACAGGTTCAAATATCCTGTCAAAAATCAGGAATGGAGATCTAACCCATTGATACAATAAGAAAAATAAAATCTATAGTTAATCTACTTCGTGTGGCGGAAGACGGGTATGATATCGGTTCATAGCCGCTGAAACGCCTTCCCCAATTACACATTCTAAGGCATCAACTGCATGAGATAACACACCCTTCACGGCTTCAGCTTCGTGTTGAGCAAATGTTGCCAACACATACTGTGCTGGATCTTCATGCGCTGGTGGCCGGTCAATCCCCACCTTCAGTCGGCAGAAATCTTGCGTTTCTAGACACGAGATTACAGAACGCAGCCCATTGTGTCCACCTGGACCACCACGAGTTTTAATTTTAAGGGCTCCTAAAGGAAGGTCGAGATCATCATACACAACAATGAGATTTGACGGCCTGAGATTTATTGACTGAAGAAGAGAATGGACAACATTGCCTGTCTGATTCATCCACATCAGGGGCAAAGCCAATAGCACCGCATTCCCATTGGCGACTCCTCGACCTTGTAGAGCCTGCCATCGCTCAGTAAACGTAATTCCCCAACGCTTCGCCGCTTGCTCAAGAACCATCCAACCAAGATTGTGTCGCGTCTTAAGATATGTTGGTCCAGGATTTCCAAGACCCACGACCACATGCAAGGATTATTTCTTACCTTCTTTCGCTTTACTCTCTGGAGCAGCTGCTCCTTCAGTCTTGGCTTTGTCGTCTGCCACAGCTGCCACAGCACCCTCAGCCGCTTCACGAGAGAGCAACGAATCCAATTTGGCCTCAGAGATCTTGGTGGCGACATGCACGACCATCAACGCTGGATCATCCAAAATCTTGACCCCTTCAGGCGCTTCGACTTCCTTGACGTGGACACCCTGCCCCACCTCAAGATTTGTACCCGTTACCTCAATATGATCTGGAATAAGACCAGGTAAGCATTCTATATGTAGTTCTCGAAGAGGCTGATGCAGGATACCCCCCTCTTTCAGACCAATCGGGGCCTCTCCAATAATGGAGACAGGGACCTTCACCCGAATAGGTTTTGCCATTGAGACTTCAAAGAGATCAATATGCAAAATGGCACCAGAAATCGGATCCAGCTGGTGGGCCTGTAGCACAGCGACTCGCTCAGACTCCCCCGGCATTCTGACGGTTAACAAACCAGCATGGCCAACCTGAGACAACACGAGCTTCCTGGCAACATTATGTCCTAATGCCAAAAACTGAGATTTACCGCCACCATATAACACTCCAGGGATCTTCC
Organism: Nitrospirales bacterium; assembly: GCA_029261235.1. Taxonomy (GTDB): domain Bacteria; phylum Nitrospirota; class Nitrospiria; order Nitrospirales; family UBA8639; genus Nitrospira_E. The sequence continues at coordinate 4,150 of JAJDBS010000234.1, read as the reverse complement.
CCTGTAGCCGTAATTGCCGCGCAACCCCTTTGCCTGCTTTTTCTCGGCGTTCAACTTCAAGTTCGTATTTCATGATGCTGTCCTCTTCCTTCAACCCAATTATTGTGAATGTTCCCGAACCGCTATTATGTATTCTTCCCCCCTAAACAAACAAGGAAGTCACTGATTCTTCTCGATGGATTCTCAAAATTGCCTCTCCCAAGAGCGGCGCAACGGAAAGAGCCTTTAACTTAGAGCACTCTTGCTCTTTGCCATTTAATGGAATTGTATTCGTTACCACCACTTCTCGCAAACATGAGCCTTCCAACCGTTCAAGGGCTGGGCCTGACAATACGGGATGAGTGCAACCCGCCCAAACAGAGAGAGCCCCATTATCTAAGCATGTTTGCGCTGTTTGAACAATGGTCCCAGCCGTATCGATCATATCATCAAATAATAGAGCATGCATGCCCTTCACATCACCAATAATATTCATCACCTCTGCTTGGTTGGGTGATTCTCGTCGTTTATCTATAATGGCCAGGGATGAGTTAAGCCGTTTAGCAAACGCTCTAGCGCGCTCCACACCTCCAGCATCCGGAGAAACAATGACCATATTAGATATGTCTTGTTTTTTAATATAATCCAGCAGGATTGGCATGGCATAGAGATGATCCACAGGAATATCAAAAAATCCTTGAATAGGGCCAGCATGCAAATCCATCGTCAAAATTCGATTAGCGCCAGCGACTGTTAAAAGATCGGCAATCAGCTTGGCACTAATTGGCACACGAGGTTGATCTTTCCGGTCTTGTCGTCCATACCCATAATACGGGATCACCGCAGTGATCCGAGAAGCTGAAGACCGCTTCACAGCATCGAGTAGCAACAGCAGCTCCATAATTGAAGTATTCACAGGGTCGCAGCAGGACTGGATCAGAAACACATCTCCTCCCCGCACATTCTCATTAATACGAACCCGGATTTCCCCATCACTGAATGTCGTGACCGTAGCTTGGCTCAACCCTTGCCCAATACAATCAGCAATTTCCTTGGCCAACGCGAGATTAGAATTTCCTGTTAACAACTTGAGATCACGTGGCATAGAGTACGATTACCTTCCCGATGAGATGTGCTTGAATACTGACAAATGACCCTGGCAGAAAAACAGAGGAAAGTTAATGCGAAAATCTGTGGCTTGTCAACTCACCTTCCTGTAGTCAAACAGGAAGGCCTTCAGTCGAGGTTTCATGAAGTATTGGAGTATGTGATAGCCCTGTAGACCCCATTGGCGCATCGAAAACAAGCCATTGCGTATCATTTCGTAACTGCGTGGCAGCAGCCTTGGCACCTTCAGGGTCATCGAAAACCCCAAAAACCGTGGCCCCACTACCCGACAACAGCGCAGCACGAGCCCCAAGAGCACGAAGTTTTTCTTTTATAAATCCCAATATCGGGTAGACGGGAAACAAGGATGGCTCAAAGTCATTCTCCATGGCCTCAATTATCTCGTCCCAGGATAGGCTCGACCCTTCTTCAACTGATGCGGTCCAGGTACTGAGAGGAAGAACATCAGACCGACAACCTGCTAATTGCTCATATGCCCATTTTGTCTCGATAGGAAATCCTGGATTGACTAATACGACCCAACGTTGCCCTTTAAGTGTGCAGGGAATCACTTCCTGCCCCCAGCCTCGAACGACCGCACAGGGCGCTTGAAAAAAGAAGGGAATGTCACTCCCCAATTCAGCGCCAACCTCACTCATGTGAGAAAGCTCCCACTCCAAATTCAACAAGTGGCTTAATCCATAGATCGTAGCAGCCGCATCACTACTTCCCCCGCCCAAGCCCGCTGCAAGAGGAATCGCCTTCTGAAGTTCAATATCAACGCCAACTGATCGGTCAGCACGCCCTAATACGGCCTCGACAGCACGATAGACCAAATTCCTCTGATCAACAGGCAGGGTGTGATTGTCACACGTGATGTGAATACGGTCATGATCAGGGTTCAACCGAATTTTCAAGTGGTCAAACACATCCACAGAATGCATAAGAGACCACAATTCATGGTAACCGTTAGGCAAGCGACCTAAGACACGAATACAGAGATTCACCTTAGCTGGAGCCTGCACATTAATTTCCTGTCCAAGGGCCATGCTGTCAGCCACGAGTCATCCTCCTTCTATCCAATAATCGATCCAATTGAAAAAATGGGAAGATACATGGCTACGACCACAAGAGCAATACCGCTACCGACCACGACGATAACACATGGCTCCAACACCGACGTGAATGTAGCAACGACTCGATCGACTTCTTGCTCAAACAAATCAGCAATTTTTTCGAGCATCGTATCGAGTGACCCGGTCGACTCACCAACATGAATCATTTGTGTCACCATGGGCGGAAACATGCCGCTGGCCCTGAGCATAACTGAAAGCGACTTCCCATCTTCAACCTCAGTCACGACGGTATGAATACTTTGCTCAATGACAGAATTACCAGTAACCGTTGCAGCCACCGACAACCCGGTTAAGAGAGGGACGCCTCTACTGACCAAAAATCCCAATGTTCGAGCAAACCGAACGATCGCTGTTTTGCGAAAAATTTCCCCGATCAATGGCACCCGTAAGAGCATCGCGTCTAAAAATTTCCGGCTCTTCGGCTTTGTTAACATGATGCGGATTACGAGAACCATCATGCCCAATAGCCCAAAAATGATAAACGCATGTGTACGGAGACCATCAGCCAGATGAATCACCATCTGAGTCAACCAAGGGAGAGATTCGCCAAACTCCTGAAAAAGCCCAGAAAAAAGCGGCACGACCCACAGGAGTAAAAACACAAAAACGATCGACGCCACGGTTGCAAGCAAGGCAGGATAGGTCATGGCAGAAAGAATCTTTGCCTTCAACTGTGCTTGTTTATCGAGGTAGACCGCCAACTGCAGCAGACTTTCATCCAACCGACCTGTCGCTTCTCCGACTTCGATCATTCGTCGGTAAAAGTCATGAAAGATCGTTGGGAAATTCGCAAGGGCATTGGCTAATAACGCTCCTTGTTCAACGTCTGCACGAATGCGCCCCAGCACTGGCGTCCAAGCTAGATTTTCTACTTCAGTGCCTAAAATTTCCAGACATTCTAACAATGGGACCCCAGCTCGAATCAATGTCGCGAATTGATGGGTGAAAATGACAAGCTCCTTGTCCTTCACATGAGGCGTTTTCCAAAAGGATTTCCAGTGGCTGACATCTAAGGCACTTGCCACCTTTTCAGCCAGGTGAGTCACCAACATATCTTGCTGGCGAAGCAGTTGAATGGCCTCACGAGAAGAAGACGCCGCAATCTGACCCTGAATCGATTGCCCCACTTGGGTTTTTCCCGTGTATTGAAACATCGGCATTCTAAACATTACCCAATTATTTTGAGGATTTCACAAATTGCAGGAGTAAAAAATGTGCACTTCACTGAAAAAGTAAAACAAGGAGAAAATCTAGCGAGAGGAACGATACCTTTGAGCGCCCCCTCACGTTGGCTGTTCATTCCTCACGCCATCGTCCGCAACTGAGCTAACGGCTTTGACGAAGATCGTGCAGGCCATGATCGTTCCAATAATTTAGTCAATTCTTCGGGCAACATTGTCAACTCCAGCGCTAACTCACGAGCGACCACTTTTTGGTTCACTAAATCAGCCAGAGCCTGGTTCATCGTCTGCATACCAAATTGGGCGTGACCGGTTTGCATCATAGAATACACTTGATGCAACTTATCTTCGCGAATCAAGTTGCGGATGGCGGGAGTAAGAAGCAAAGTTTCTAGCGCCAAAACACGCCCCTTTCCTACAGCTACTGGCATCAGCCGTTGCGAGAGAACCCCCTCCAACATCATCGATAACTGGCCGCGCACCTCTTGTTGTTGATCGGCAGGGAAAACAGAAATCAGTCTGGTCAAAGATTGAATAGCAGAATTGGTGTGTAAAGTGGCCACCGTCAAATGCCCCGTTTCCGCCATCGTCAATGCCGCCTGAATCGTTTCACGATCTCGCAATTCCCCTAAAAACACCACATCGGGGTCTTGGCGCAAAATACCCTTGAGCGCTGTGTGAAATTCCGGCACATCGGAACCCACTTCCAACTGAGAAACCAAGCTTTTCTTGTTCGGATGAAATATT
>JAJDBS010000233.1 GCA_029261235.1 Nitrospirales bacterium | reverse complement strand
CGCATGTTCAAAGCGTGTCCCCTCTTCAACCGAAAGGGCATAGCAAGAGACATGATTCGGTTCACACTCACACGCCTGCTCAAGCGTGCGATCCCACGACACGATGGTTTGACCAGGAATTCCATAAATGACATCCAAGTTAAAATTACTGAAACCAGATTGTTTGACCAAACGAATGCCTTCTTTGGCTTCCTCAATTGTACTGGACAGTCCTAAACACGTCCGCTCTTCCTGATCGAAGGTTTGAATCCCCATACTCAGCCGAGTCACTCCAGCCCCATGTAGTGTATCCAGATACGCCGACGTCAAGGATTCTGGGGTCGCTTCGACGGTCACCTCACAATCGACTGTCAATGAAAATTCAGAACGAACCGTTGTCAGTATCTTGGACAATTGACCTGCGGATAAAGCAGTCGGAGTACCACCGCCAAAATACACCGTCGTAATACGTTGTCTCGCACTATCCAGTTGTTTGGCATAGGACGCCAATTCTATTTCAAGGGCACGAAGGAATCGCTCGATCCGGCTTTCCTCCTGCATCACCAAGTAGAATGCGCAAAAATGACATCGCTTCACGCAAAACGGAATATGGAGATACAATCCGACTTCTTGCGCGCCAAGGCTTTCACGGGAACGATTTATCATAGTGGTCATATCCAGAGCTTCATTCATATCTCGGAGTTGTCTGACAAACGGGAGGAGAGGAAAAGCTAGGAACCCTCAGCATGCCGTTCTCGATAAATTGCACAGTCTCCTTTTTCTTTCAACAAGCTACTGACCTCTTTGACCATAGTCAGATTCCCGCAGACGTAAGCTGCCATTTCATCTACAGTTGATAGCTCCTGGAGCAGCTCAGTGACTCGCCCCTTTTTTCCTTGCCATGCTGCACTAGGTTTCGACAATGTCAGAACATACGAAAAATTTTCATATTGAGTAGTCCAGGCTTCGAGCTCATCAAGATAATATCTATCGACCTCACTCCTTAGTCCCCACAAGAGCCTTATCTGTCGAAAGGAGGCCTCTTCTAGGAGAGTCGTCATCATCGACCATAAAGGAGCAACACCCGTTCCTGTGCCAACGAATAACAATCTTCGCTCTGGCTCATGTTGCAGCGTGAACGCCCCATAAGGACCAGAAATCTGAACTTCAGCATCAATGCTCTGTGCCAACAAATAGGCCGCGCCTTTCCCTCGATCCTGACTATTCAGTAACAACACAAGTTGCGTTAGACAACGCGGAGGGGATGCGATGGAAAAGTACCCGAGTACGGGGATAGGAGAAGTTGCGTCAGGAACCACTACTGCAATCGCTTGCCCAGCCTGAAAGAGCAATGATGACGGCTCAATCATCTCCAGAGTCATCTCTCGAATGTCTGGAGTCAAATGGCGGATTTGCTGGATTTTTGCCCGAAAGGGTCGAGCCGACATGCTTAAGAATGTAGAGAATCTCTCACCATCTGGCAAGAGATTTTTTGTGCTGACAACAGAAAAACAAATAAAAGTATAATTACCTAGGACTCATGTCAGGCATATTCTCCTCAAAAAATGAGATTGTCATCATTCGAAACGCCTTCGTCTTCCATCAAAATTTTCTAATTACCCACAAAGGGACTGTTGGATATTTCCGAGAAAACACACGTCCTTGCTCAATAAGGATTCGATATTAATTGTCAACGGGAATGATCAAAAAAGTCGTCCAGCAAGGCCGCAGCAATTTTGGCGCGCGGAGCCTACCTTCAGTACGTGAGCACGGCACAATAGCGAGAACGCCGCTGGCGACTTATTTCATCATCCCCCGCAAAAAAAACAATGGCAGGCATAACCTTACATAAGGTCATGCCTGCCATTGTCGAGAGCATCGAATGAGCGAGAGTTACTTCACTTCGATTGGAATCGTCCTAGGCTTCGCTTTCTCCTGCTTGGGAATGGTGATCGTCAGCACTCCCTTATCATAGGCCGCTTTTACCTCATCAGGATTCACAGTACTCGGAAGCACAAAGCTTCTTGAGAAATTTCCATAACGAGCTTCGCGCACATGATACCCATCTTTGGATTTTTCCGTTTCAGCCTTTCGCTCCCCTCGCACTACCAACGTCTGTTCCTTGACCGATAACTCAATGTCATTCAGATCAATACCAGGCAATTGCGCTTCAATGGCCAAATGGTCTTTATCTTCATACACATTGACTGGCGGCTGCCAAACTGGATCCTCCGCATTTCTATCGTCCCAAATTGGACGCAACCCAAACGGTTGATCAAATAACCCATTCACCGTTCGCTCTAACTCAGTATAAGGATTCCATTTCACTAACATAGCTGTTCCCTCCTTCTTTGATGATAGACATCAACTTCATACATTTCCTTCACTCACCCAGCTGGGAAGGCTGTGTTGTCGATGTTTTATAGATAAGCAGCAAAGAAGAAAAGTCAACCGTTTGGAAAGAAAATTAGACTAGAACGCAGAAGGAAATTTTGAGAAAAATAGTAAAACTATAAAGAAGCCATTTAGTAGAACGGCTCTACTTCATAAAAACAGACTTGCCCCCTTTACAAAAAAATCTTGCTTAGGCGAGACACCTTTCTTCTGTTGAATCAATCGTAATATCGAAGCTGCTATCTGGTGATGCCGGGTTTCGCCCCGGCAGACGAGCCACTTTTGTTTCGGCAAAAGTAGCCAAAACCATGTTGGCCGTGGCATGGCCCTTCGGGTGCCCTCGCGGTTCGCCGACTTCGGCGGCACGCAAACTCGCTCCGCTCAAACAGTGCGTACCTTTTCTCCGAAGTCGGCTGCACAGTTCGGCGAGACCACAAGGCCAGGAAAGACTGGTGGAAAACGGGTGGACGTTTGAGATCATAAAAAATGTAACACTTCCCTTAGAGAACGGTTACATTTTTGTCCATTTTTTCCAGACTCAATAAACATAGGGGCTTTGTAAGGGGTTGATAAGAAAAGAATTTGGCCGTAGGAAACAGCCTAGGTAGTCTGAAAAATGTTACAGAATGCTCGGTTCTGTTACATGGAACCACTGGTCTCCGTCGTCAGGTTTCCAAGCTGCTTAGAGACGACCCCACATACTCGGATGGAAGAGAGATGGGCGCTGTAGGCTGAGGATTTGCTCACTTTCTCTTCACCGTATCGGATCGCCGCTGGACACTGAATGCTATCTAAGTCGTTCTTGGAAAGTCCTTGTGCACCGTGCTGGGCTGCTAAACTCGAAAGCTTGAGTAAGTCGTGACTGTGCGGAATACTAGCACCTCTGATAGCCAAGTACGATTTCAATGTTTTTTCAGTCGCCTGCAAAGACGACCACTTTGACAAGCCGTAGTGCGCTGGCACCCTCACGAAGTGACCTACCGCTGCATCAATGTCACTCATTGCCTCTCGCATCATCGATTGATTACGGACATTTCCCATTAAGGTTAGTGAGGAGAAGGCGGCAAAGAAGTTCTTCCATATTTGGTTAAGGTCATGTGCTTCTAGTGAGTGAATTAACCCTAAAGGCAATCCGTGAATAGAGTCGAGAATGTTGCACCTCGGTCGTCTTCCAAGCCTTAGGTCCTCTTCTTGATTCGATGACTTCTCGGAAGCCGAGATGAAAAACTCGACGGTACCGAAGATCTTCGGCATCAGTGCTTCCCAAGGATCGCCGCGAATAAGGAGGACGATGCGCCCAGGTCCAAAATCAAATTTGAGCTTTTCACCGTAACGCTCGTCAAACCAGTCGAATATGCGTATTGTCAGGTCATCCCCAATATAGCTATTGGGAGTGGCGGTGGTTTTCGAGCGTGGGAACATGCTGAGACTGAGATTTAGCGACCCCGAAATTTTCAACCATCCCTGAATAGGTCTGGCGTGCGTGGGAACGTCCTTCTTTCTTAAATCGAGATCGATAGCCTCCATCATCAAAACGAATTCTTTTTCGTTGTTTGGAATGGCAATGTTCATCGCCTGTCTTTTCTATCGGTTTTGATAATCATGTCATGATTTTGAATATCTCATGTAACAGAATTACGTATTCGGTAACGTAATCATAGCAAGCCCCGGAGAGTTTTCTCCTCATCGTGGAGCTTCTTCTCAATGGCTTTCTGCCACGATTCAACGTGGTTATATAGGGGCATGAGACCGGGAACAGGGCCACATCCAAGTTGAAGGGCCATCCGTTCGATACTATCAGCGTCCAGAGTATAGGCCACTTCTCTGAATGCCATCTGTCGAAGGTCCTCCTCGCCTTCATGCTCTGGAATTTCAAGAATTTGGGAACTGAACCCGAGTTCCACCGCCACTCTCTTTGTTTCCTTGTGTAGACCATCACCAGCACCATGCTTGAAGACGTTTCCGATCTGCCAGATTGCTTGAGCACCACAGCCCTCCTTCCCAGGTACTCTGGTCCCAAAGTCCTTCATCACTAACTGGTTATAGTGGTTCCACTTTTTTTGATCAGACTTCTGTTTTTCTTTATCAGACTTCTGCTCAGTTTCGAATGGGAACTTGGTCTCAAGAAGAATGAAGTTGGCAATTGCGATCCGCTTTGTTTGGTCCATCCAGCGCATGAGTATGACGCAAGCGCTCCCAACGATTGAGTCAATCACTGTTGATGAACGTTGTAGGCCCCAGAAGTGATTTTCTAATTCATCTTCGTCGACGAGCTTCGGGCCTTCAGCCACCCGTGGCTTATGCAGAGAAACGTACGCATCACTTAGGACCTTGATAGCTTCAAAGAAAGTGTGATCCCAGTCCGAGAGGAGATCACGACTCATGTAGAGCCTCTGAATAACGTGATACCGCCATTCAGCAGGGGAGGCATTTTCCCAGTAGTCACACATGATTACTAGAGTCCGATTACGTTTTTATGATTTTGATGTAACACTATTGGTTATTCGGTAACATTTTGTTCTAGGCAAATAAAACCGCTGGGAAATCCTTTCTTGAAATCAAGATTGATTTTCCTAAGGTAAGATTTCTCTTCCCCGGAACGTTCACATCTACCCGAAATGATTTGTTTTGGGGAAGGGTCACCAAAATAGTATATTGATCTTCATCGGCTTTTTTCGCCTTCAAGCGCTTTTTAATTAGTGCCTCGAACTTCGCATAAGGGAGACAACAGATTTGACGGTCTTTGACACAAACAAGCGCAACATATGTTCGATTACGTACCTTGTTGTTGATCTGGTGTAGCTCCTGAAGATGCTTTGTTGAGAATGTGAACTGGTAATCATCATATGGGAGCTTTGACTTTTTGGCATACTTTAGAAATACCGCAATATCATCGTTGATCCGAAATGCACTCCTTGAGATTTCCCTTCGATCCTTGAATACATTAATCGCTGTAAACTGCGGGTGTTCAGCGATCTGATTTAGCGCTGCTCCATGATACATGTGATCATCATTTATCTTCATGGTGTCTGTTCTCCTACATGATTAAACTGGACAAAGGTTTAAGTTGTTGAAGTTAACAATGCTATTTATGGAGCCCATGTAACAGAATAGGGTATTCTGTTACATTTCCAAGGAATCTTAAGTTTTTAATAGAAGGGAAATAATTTTAAAATCAATCGCTTACAAATCCTCGATTATTGGGTATGGCGAAAAATGTAACAGTTCTCCTAAGCGAAGTGTTACATTTTTAGTATTTTTGGTCACCTCTGTTGTTCATCCATTTTGACCAATTTCTTCATAAGCCTGATCTTCTGAGGCGAGTCTCGGCATCACAAAAACTGCCCTTAGCGCTTTAAAATCAGATCCACGTGATCTTTGTCTCTTTGCTTTATCCGACGCCTGCTGTTCGGCTCTTGGGTCGGACGCTCCTAAAATCCTGCGGGCCTTGTCTGAGCGCAGCGAGTTGGTCCGCTCTCCATCTTGCGTCCATCCCATCCAATCCAGCCGAACTGGGCGTCAATGGTTTTGTCTACTATTCCCGAAAGAAAAGTAGATCGGCCGCCGGGACGAACCCCGGCAACACCAAACCTTTCGCAGACATCCTTGTTTAAAAATTGAATGGGAAAAGCTAGAAGTCAAAAACGCTTAGGCCTGAGGTACGCCAGCTAAATCCAAGAGAAAGGCATACACCATCGCCGTCTCCTCATAACGCTTAAAACGCCCCGACGCCCCCCCATGCCCCGCATCCATATTTGTTTTAAGCAAAAGACGATGATCATCAGTCTTAAGCGCCCGCAACTTCGCCACCCATTTAGCCGGCTCCCAATATTGCACCTGTGAATCATGGAGACCCGTCGTCACTAACAGATTCGGATAAGACACGGCCGTGACATTGTCATAAGGAGAATAGGACAACATATAGTCATAAGAGTCTCGCTGATTCGGATCTCCCCACTCATCATATTCTCCAGTTGTCAGCGGAATACTAGCATCCAACATCGTGGTAACCACATCAACAAATGGGACTTGTGCGACCATGCCATGAAACAAATCTGGCCGTATATTCATCACGGCACCCATCAGCAGTCCTCCCGCACTTCCACCCATGGCATACATCTTCTGTGAATCGGTATACCCTTGTTGAATGAGAAATTCCCCACACGCAACAAAGTCGGTAAACGTATTTTTCTTCTGGAGGAGTTTTCCACTTTCATACCAGTGTCGGCCTAATTCTTCTCCTCCACGAATATGAGCCAAGGCATACACAAACCCTCGATCTAACAAGCTCAGGCGTGCAGAACTAAAGCTGGCATCCATACTGGCACCATATGATCCATAGCCATACAACAACAGCGGATGCGACCCATTAGGAGAAAATCCTTTTCTATACACCAACGAAATTGGAATGAGCGTCCCATCGGATGCTGGTGCCAAGAGCCGTTCTGTTGTGTAGTCACTACTCTGAAAGGTCCCGAGGACCTCCTCTTGTTTCAAAAAGACTTTTTCACGCGTCTCCATATGATAATCATAGATCGTCATGGGCGTGGTCATGGAGGTATACCCAAACCTTAGATAGGGCGTATCGACTTCATAGTTATCGCCCAATGCTGCATAGTAGGCTGGCTCGCCGAAATCCAGCTCATGTTCTTGTCCTCCAGCATGAGGCAGCATTCGTACATGTATGAGCCCTTCTTTGCGTTCTTCAACCACCAAATACTCACGAAAGAGTTCAAACCCTTCAAAGAAGACTTCGTCTTGATTCGGAATGACTTCCTGCCATTGCGTCTTAAGGGTTGCACTCAGGTCGGCCTTCATGAGTCGGAAGTTTTTGGCCTGATGATTCGTACGAATATAAAAATGATCTCCAAGATGATCGACATCATATTCATGCTCTCGCTCTCGTGGGCAAAAAACATGGAATTTCTCGTAAGGCGTATCGGCATCTAAATACCAATATTCGCTGCTCACCGTTTGATGTAACGCAATCATGAGGAACTGCTTTGACTTGGTTTTGGTCACATAGGCCGAAAAGGTTTCATCAGATTCCTCAAACACCAATTCATCTTGGTCAGATGGCTGTCCTAACACATGTCGATAAATTTGAAATGACCGTAACGTATCAGGATCTTGTCTCGCATAGAACAATGTTTGATTGTCATTCCCCCATTCCATATTCCCGGTGACGGTCGGAATGACATCTGACAGAATTTCTCCTGTTGTCAGATTTTTAAACCCAACGGAATAGATTCGTCGTCCCTGAGTATCGATGGCATACGCCAAAATATCTTGGCCAGCACTAACCATCCAATTTCCCAACGAAAAATACTCGTGCCCTTCGGCCAGCTCATTGCCGTCCACCATGATTTCTTCAGGGCCATGGATCGATCCCTTCTTCCGGCAATAGAGGGCGTATTCTTTCCCCTCTTCATACCGAACATAATAAACATAATCCCCTTGTTTGAAAGGAACAGATAAATCGGTTTGCTTGATACGCCCTTTGATCTCTTCGAATAGTTGACCTTCAAAGACGGCCGTATGCTGACTCTGCGCCTTGGCATACTCATTTTCTTGCTGCAAGTACGCGATAACGTCAGGATTTGAACGATCGTTCAACCAATAATAGTTATCAACTCGAACCTGTCCGTGTTTTTCTAACTGATGAGGAATAATTTTCGCGATAGGAGGATCAGGAAATATGGACGGCACAAGTGGGGAAGGAGTGGTCATGAAATGTTCCTTTAGTTTTTTTAGTCATCGTCAAACTACTTTACGCATCATCAAAATCTCGAGGGGCTTTGCGAATGCGTTTTGTTTGGGTTCGGATTTTCTTGCCTTCTAATCGCTTCTCGCGAGCACGAGTCGGGACACGTGTGGGAACACGATATTTTATGGGCCGTAACGCGTGCTGGAGTAATTCCACGAATCGTTCGATTAATTCCTCACGATTCGCGCTCTGTGACCGATGTCGTTGAGCCTGCATTTGCAAGATGCCGTGTTTGTTAATTCGTGAACCTAAACTTCCGGTTATTCGCCGCTTTTGATACGGCGTTAACGCCAACGAAAGCTGTAGATCAAATTCCAAAACGACGCGACTATTTACCTTATTCACATTCTGGCCCCCAGGGCCAGAGCTTCGAGTGGCCGAAAATTGAATTTCAGCGTCGGGAATCGATGTGAAAGTATTAATCACAATGGGCATAAATTTTCTCGCTCTAGCATCTATCCACTCATCGGCAGGAAGAGACTTGGGCAGAAGGCCAAAGTAGGGATGGAACGATTCATATCCCTACGGTCTCCCCCTACCAAATACACACTCACAGAACGGACCATGTTTACCAGAAATCATTGCCAAAATTCATGAAGCATACTCCCCTTCTCAAAGTATCAACATCTCACAGCCTATTGTTGAAACGACAAAAGCAGGAGCGATAGCACTCCTGCTTTTGTAACAACAACCGGCTATTTCCAACAAGATGTGCTACATATCTATTACCTCAAAACCTCATATTACGTAGTTCATTACACCTAGTTGCTTATCGTATTTCCGCCAACATCGCTTTGACGTGAGAGTCTTTGAGTTTATTTAACGCTACCACTTCAATTTGACGAATACGTTCACGGGTCACAGACATTGAACGCCCAACTTGCTCCAATGTCCATGGTTCATCTCCTCCAATGCCAAATCTCAACCGAACCACTTGCTCTTCACGAGGATTGAGCACTTGAAATATTTTCCCCAGCCATTGGGCATCTGACTTGCGAGAGATGTCTTCATCAGGAGCAGGACAGGCAAGATCAGGGATCAACGCCCCTATCTCAGTTTCCCCATCGGCTGACGGAGCATCCAAGGATATGGGTTCTTGGAAGGCTTCCAGTGTTTCTTTGACTCGTTCACGACTCAGACCCAACACCTGTCCAATTTCTTCAAATGTGGGTTCTCGATCAAATTGTTGCGAAAGCCGCTGCGCGGTTTTAGCAATTTTCGTCGAGGCTTCATTGGTATGCACCGGCACCCGAATAGTTCGGCTTTGATCAGCGATGGCCCGTGTAATTCCTTGACGAATCCACCACGTGGCATACGTGCTAAACTTAAACCCACGAGTATGATCAAATCGTTCAGCGCCTTTCATTAACCCGATGTTGCCCTCTTGGACCAGGTCCAAGAAATTCAAACCACGCCCAAGGTAACGCTTGGCCACGTTCACCACTAAACGAAGATTTCGTTGAACGAGTGTATCCTTTGGCTCTTCAATCTCCATCCTGAGGGTTTGAATCAAACAAGCCAGATCTGTAGCCAATTGACTCATTTTTTTTCCAGCAGTCCCCTTTGAATCCGCCGCGGCCTGTAGGACCTGCACACATTCTAGACCATCATCGATCACGGGAGAGGAAAAGCCTTTCAAATCCATCAATTTTTGTAATTGCTCATGAATCGGCTCAACGTCTACATTTCCTTGCAGCTTTGAAGCCAAGCCTTGTGCCTGCTTTAGGACTGCTCGAAGTTGTTGAGTCCCCTCATAAAGACGAATCCCTAATTCCCGTTCTTCATCGGCTTCCAACAATGGGCGGGAACGGAAGCCTCGAAAATACAAGGATTCTAAATTCACCGCCGCCGGCTCAAGCGATTGCTTGCCCTGCGCATCATCATCCCAACCAGCACGTCTTCGTTTTGAATTTGTGCGAGCCTGGACAACCGGCCGCTTGATCACGCGCCGTTTTTTCAAAAAGGGTGCATGATCGTTCTGTCCTTGAATCAATGTGGGAATAGACTGAAGTGTTGTCATCACAACCCCCTTTTCAAAAATGGCGTGCATGTCGTTACCAATTTCATCATTCAGGTATAGGTGTACCACCCCGATATGAAAGGGAAGTTAAGAGAACATTAAAATTTTTTAATGGAAAACGTTGGAGAGAAGAAAATAGTTCAGACAGTCACTGCTGACAAAGGAAGAAAAACGATAAAACACGAACCTCCATGAACGGTACTTTGAAGTTCAATAGTTCCATGATGCACCTCAACGATCCACTTGCAAATAGCCAAACCCAACCCAGACCCTTTAGCCCCATGCGCACGTGCTTCATCGGTGCGATAAAAGCGATCAAACACTCTTGCGTGATACTCAGGCTCAATGCCAATCCCGTGATCTTGAACGATTAGTTTAGCCTGGTTGCCAACAAGCCCCAAAGACAACTCCACGGTTTGTCCTTCCTGTGAGTATTTCACCGCGTTGTCCACGAGATTCAATAACAGTTCGCGCAATCGCAAATCATCGCCTTCCACCATAACTGGCTCAATACTAGAGAGCACAGTCTGAACCTGTCGCTCCTTTCCTAATACTGCCGCTTGTTGGTGAATCTCTCGAAAAAGATCGTCTAATTGTACGGGGTACATTTTCAATTTTATCTCGCCGAGATCGGCACGTGATAAAAAGAGTAATTCATCCACGATTCGGCTCAATCGATCAATCTCTTCTAGATTGCTTTCTAGGACCGCGCGGTAATCTTCCGCTTGGCGAGGACGGCGTAATGCCAGTTCCGTCTCTCCTTTGGTAATCGTGAGTGGGGTCCGTAACTCATGGGAGGCATCTGCACTAAATTGGCGAATTTGTTTAAACGACACTTCCAATCGTCCAATCATGTCGTTGAATGTTGAAGCCAATTGTCCAATCTCATCATTGGAAGGCGGAGTC
>JAJDBS010000232.1 GCA_029261235.1 Nitrospirales bacterium | reverse complement strand
GATCAAACATAGCCCCCCGACACCCGCAAAGATCAGCATCCCAACTCCATCGCCATGTAAGACTTTCTTAGCCAATTGGCTCCGTGAGGCTTCATGGCCAAAAATGAGAATCGCGAGAAGCATACTCGTGCCAAGAATGACGCCTCCGACAAATCCCCCACCTGGTCCGTATTGACCAAAAAACAAAACGTATAATCCAAAAATTTGTATCACAGGAATGAGAAACCGACCCAACGATTGCACAATGATACTGTCATGGGGTTGAATCATTAGGGCTTTCTCCTCAAGATAAAGGCACAGGCTATTCCTGCGGTAAAGATCACAACCGTCTCCACCATCGTATCGAGAGAACGATAATCCATAAGAACAGACGTCACCACATTCGGCGTACGCGTATCTTGATAGCTCTGTTGTAGATACGACGGAGAAATGTGGGTGCTTGGTGGTGAAGCCGGATCTCCAAACGCCGGGAGATCCTTCGCTGCATACAGCATCAGGACACCTAACAATGGAAGACCAATAATCGCAGCCATTGGAGGGGGAGGCCGACGAAGTCTCCCGTCTTTCGGTTGGGTACCAAAAAGGGTAAGTAAAAACAGAACGGTGGCCAAGCCAGCCCCAACGACGGCCTCGACAAACGCCACATCTACGGCTCCCAGCCACGCCCAGACAACCGAAAGAAAGAAACTATAACAGCCCAATAACAGAATCGCGCTCATCAAATCTTTCACCAGTATGGCCCCTGCGGCCGTCACCAACAGAAGAAGCAGAAGTGAGATTTCGTAGGCAAACCTCATGTCATGGAGCCTTTTCTTTCCAGGGTTTGAGGCCAGCTCGCACCGCAGCCCGTAAGGTCGCATGAGTAATCACAGGATTTTGAAGATAGAGCAATGATAAGACCGCAAAGAGTTTCAGGACATTCAGGCTCAGCCCCTCATAAATGGCAATCCCGATGAGCAAGAGAACGGCGCCTAACGAATCGGTCAATGAAACAGCATGCGATCGCGTAAACACATCAGGGAGGCGGATGACACCGATGGCGGCAACAATCAGAAAAAACAACCCAGCGACGATGAAAATGACAGCCAGCATTTCCATCTTACGGTAACCCTTTTTGTTCCAAGTACTTAGCGACGGCCAAAGCCCCGACAAGATTTAAGAGAGCATAGCCTGTGGAAATATCGATAAACATCTCAACTCGGTCAAACACAATGCCAATCACGATCAACATGATAATTGCTTTGGTCGAAATCCCATTGAGGCCCAACACTCGATCAAAAATCGTCGGTCCCTGGAGCACACGAAATAAATAGGCGCCAATCAATGCGGCCAGCACCAATAAGACACCCAAGAAAAATGTCGTCATGCTCTTGAGTCTCTTTCACCAAAGACCTGAGCAATTTTGGCTTCCAGCCGTCCACTCGTGACATCTTCACTCGACACATCATCCATGGCATGCACCAACAGTACTTGGCCATTCACTTCTGCAGTAATCGTTCCTGGCGTCAGTGTGATGGAATTCCCCAGAAGAACGACCGCAGAAGGTTCTTTCAATTTTGATTCGTAACGGATGAGTCGTGGATGAATGGGGAGGCGCGGATCAAGAATGAGTTTGGTGAGATGCAGGCTGCTTTGTACAATTCTCAAAAATAACCAAGGGAGAAATAAAAAAATTCTGCCCCACAGCTGAAATCGAGGAACAAAAGGGGAATGTCCAGAATTGATCCATGCCACAAGAAACGAGAGAAGAAGACCTAACCCCAAGTGAAAGAGATCAAATCGGCCCGATAACATCACCCACATTCCGAATAACGCAGCTGTCTTTAGAAAAAGGAATTGCGAAGAAACAGGTCTCATAGAGTTCCTACATGAAAAACATGATCGGTATGACGGCTACCAGAAACTTCTTCGTTTCAAAAAAAATCCAACTGGAAACTTCGAACCATTCGTTCGAACAGCGTCTAGCTGGACTGTTTTGCCACTGGGCTCAAAAAAATCCGAGCCAGGTTTTCTCTGGACCATATCTCTCAATGAACCAGTTAGTGAGTCATGAGAATTCCTTCTTGTTCATCAGAAGCATTTACCCCAACGCCTTAAGGTAGATGTTATACCAGTGGAACTACCCTTCCACAACAGAACCCTGCGGCTGAGCAAGCGATACTGGCACCCATGTCGCATCTCGTTCATACCGATGGTATTCAAATGTTGTGGGATCTAAGGCCACCAAATTCAGCCACCCATTGTGAAACAACCGTTGAAGAATTTCATGCTTCTGAATGATTGATGAGATCACCATCCTCTTCGCCTCAATAATCGCCAACAGCCGCATGGGTTCATGAAAATGAATGTCCCCATTATTGACGGTCTGCAAAGGAAATCCCATTTGCAGATCACTCTGACTGCCGAGCATGACCCCTACTCCACCCACGACATTGTGAATGACTTTGCTCCCACTTCCGTAGTGCCAGGGATCCGCACCTGAAAAATAATACCCAGTGTTAATCCATTCTCCAACGATCAAAGGAGCCGTCATGATTTTTTCGAGGATGCCACCTTCAGGGTCGGCTATGGGATCATATGAATGCAAAAATACTCGCCCCCCTAAATCAAGTCCTTTCGTGAGACTTCGTCTCCCGATTAAAAATGCAGCATTACCAGACAGTCCCCATTCAGGACGAGAACTTGCCCAATCCATACTCCGTTCTTCCACATGGGCAAACGCCTTCTCTGGAGAGATCGCCGTTGGCGTACGTGGAATACGACGACATCGTTCCAACGCTTGCTGCGCTCCTGCCTTTTCAAGATCATCCTTTAACTTTTTCAAATCTTCTTCGTGACTATGAGGAATATCTTCTTCATCATAAAAAGTCACTCGATCAGTCGTCGTGTTGTGTTTGGCAGGCAGAAACCACGTATCGTCAGGAATATTCAATCCGTTCTCATTCACAATACGACGAACATCTGGATGATTTGCCAACGCGGCGAACACACGGGCATTGGCATCTCCAGGATTTCCTCCGCAGGCTCCGCAATCCAACGCACCATAATAGGGATTATTGTCGGTCTCA